>CBIHQZ010000223.1:0-8456 GCA_966212315.1 uncultured Myxococcales bacterium | reverse complement strand
CGCCCCCATCAGCCAGGTCACGTGCAGATCGTGGCCGCATGCGTGGCAGACACCGACCTCGACGCCGTCGTCATCGATTGCCTTGACGGCACTCGCGTAGGGAAGACCCGTCGCTTCCGTCACCGGCAGCGCGTCCATGTCCGCGCGGAGCATCACCGTCGGCCCGGCGCCGTTGCGAAGCACGCCGACCACGCCCGTCGTGCCCACCGCGCGAGTCACTTCGTATCCCAGGCGTTCGATCCAATCGGCCGCGACCTTCGCCGTGCGGACCTCGCGCATCGAGAGTTCGGGATGTCGATGCAGGTCCTCGTAGACGGCTTCGAGATCGGAAAGCACAGGGGCGAGCGTCGCGTTCAGTGCAGTGGTGAGAGGGTTCAAAGGGGGCGTCCGATCTGGAGCGACGGCGGAGAGTGCGCAGCCAGCGAACGATGCCGGCAACGCTCGCGATGGGGATCGTACTTCAGCGCGTCGAGAGATCGGGCGTGCGGTGCTGGATCCGTCTCTCCGATCGTGCTCGAGCCGACGAAGGCCGCGGTGCTCGCCGAGAAGGCGAAGCGCGAGGATGCTCACTCGGCATCGGTCTCGCGCACGCGGTGGGCGCGTCCCGTGATTCGCGACGTGTGGCGCTGAGCGAGCACCACGGAACGGACATCGGGACACACCGCGCGTCCCCGCTCCACACGAGCCGGGGCCGCCTCAGCCGCCGTTCAGCTGCCGTTAGCCCTCGAGTCATAGACATCCATCACCTCGCGAAAGCGAGTGACCCACTCACTGGAGAGATGCCCATGACCACGCCTTCCAGTCACGACGCCACCAGCAAGCTCCCCGCCATTGCGGCGAGTTTCTGGGTGATGAAGATCGCCGCGACGACGCTCGGAGAGACGGCCGGCGACCTGCTCTCGATGACGCTGAAAGTCGGCTACGCGATCAGCTCGGTGATCCTCGTGTCGGCCTTCGTCGCAAGCCTCCTCGCGCAGCTGTCCGTCAAGCGGTATCGCCCCGCGATCTACTGGACGGTGATCCTCACGACGAGCACAGCGGGCACGACGATGTCCGACTTCATGGATCGCACGCTGCACCTCGGTTACGCCCGCGGCTCCGCGATCCTGGTGACCATCCTCGTGTCGGTCTTCGCCGTCTGGCGCTTCAGCGTCGGGACGCTCTCGGTCGATCACGTGAAGACCCGCAAGGCGGAGCTGTTCTATTGGATCGCGATCCTCTTCTCGAACACGCTCGGCACCGCGCTCGGTGACTTTCTCGCCGACAGCTCGGGCCTCGGATTCGGCGGCGGCGCGCTCCTGATCGGCTCGCTCCTCGCGATCATCCTCGCGCTCACTTTCTACACCCGCATCTCACGCGTGCTGCTCTTCTGGCTCGCGTTCGTCCTCACGCGACCGTTCGGCGCGACGCTCGGCGATCTGCTCACCAAGCCGCGCGATCACGGCGGCCTGAATCTCGGCACCGCCGGTTCGTCGCTGGTGCTCGGTGCGATTCTCGTGTTCTTCGTATGGCGGGCGATGAAGCGTGAACGCGCGACCATCCTTCGGCCCGCCGCGCAGAGCGCGTGACGTTGCACTCGGCTTTCGTAATCGTTGGAGTGAAAGTCGTCTGTTCACCTGGTTGACTCGCTCATCATCTCCCTGGAGGCATTCGACGATGCGACGAATCCAATGGTTCTTTCTCACCGCCCTGATGGGGTGCGGCTCCGCGCACAACGCGCCCAGCACCGCTGGCAGCGCTGCGCCGGGCGCGCAGATGTCCGGCGACGACCGGGCGCTGATGCGGCGGCTCCGCACCGAGCGTGAACGGCGAGTCAGCGAGCGCGGAGCGATGTTCGAGCGCATCGCCGTCGGGCACGACTACACCGGTGAGTACGTGCTGCTGCACGACGACGTCGTGACCGCGTTCCTCGACATCAAGGATCCCCAGCACCCGCGCTATCAGCCGGGCCATGACGAGGACGGGCCGGTGAGTGCCGGCATGGTGCGCACGCACATCCTCGTCGTGCCGAACGAGCCGCGCGAGACCATCGGAAGGACCATTGCCGGCAACATCAGTGCGGAGGATCTCGAGGCGACCCTTCGGGTGATGCACGCAGCCCGAGAGCTGGCCACTCGTCTCGGGATCCAGAACGCGAGTGTGTATGTGAAGTCACCTACGAGAATCGGGGTCGGCTACCTGCACGTTCACATCGTCGGGGAGCGCAATCCGAACGTGCCGTACCCGGCGGCACTTCGGTGACATGATGCCGCGACGCGACGCGCGAGGAGACGACGATGAAAGTGCGTTCGGTACCAGTGCTCGTTCTCGTCGGGAACTTCGTCTTCGCCGGCTGTGCATCGACGGTCGTGCCCACCGACGCGGCCGTTGTGCCCGTCGACGCCGGATCCATGGGCGACGCTGACGCGGGGCGGCCGCATCCGACGCCGTGTCATCCCGCGGGCCAGGCGTGCGGGGCGGACCTCTGGTGCTGCGGCGGCTATTGCGATCGCGCCGACGGAGGACCCGGTGCGTGTCAGCCCGTGCCCACGGGGACGTTCCCTTGCGGAACCACGTACTGCCAGACGGGCGAGTACTGCGAACTCACCTACTCGGACACGACCTCGCCTGATCGTTCCGTGTGTCGCCCAGTTCCCGATGCGTGCGGAGGAATGCTCTCGTGCGCGTGCGTGCCGCAGGACTGTGCGCGTGCGTGCTCCATGCGCGACGGCACGACGATCGTGCTTCGGTGTCCCGGCGGCTGAGAGGTTCGCGTGCGCAGGGTCGTGCTGGCCCCGCCATCGCGCACACGGCGTTCACTCGCGGCGACGTCGAACGCAGTCGGGCTACGGGTCACGTCGGATTCGTGTACGCCGCAGCGAGCGACACCACGCCTCTTGCACTCATTGGCTTCCCGCGCGCGCGATGGAGCGCCGGCGAGCACAAGGAGCACTCGAGCATGAAAGCAGTCGTATTCCACGCAATCGGTGACGTACGCCTCGACGACGTGAAAGAGCCGAAGCTGAAGGAACCGACCGACGCGATCGTCCGACTCACGGCGAGCGCGATCTGCGGCACGGACCTGCACATGATCCGCGGAACGCTGCCGGGGATGAAAGCCGGCACCGTGCTCGGCCATGAGGGCGTGGGCGTCGTCGAAGAAGTGGGGAGCGACGTGCGCAATCTCCGGGTGGGCGACCGCGTGGTGATCCCGTCGACGATCGCGTGTGGCTATTGCTCGTACTGCCGCGCCGGTTACTACTCGCAATGCGACAACGCGAATCCGAACGGCGCGAGCGCGGGCACCGCATTCTTCGGTGGCCCGGCGGAGACGGGACCCTTCGACGGCCTGCAAGCCGAGTTCGCGCGCGTGCCGTTCGCGAACGTGGGTCTCGTGAAGTTGCCCGACAGCGTCACCGACGATCAGGCGATTCTGATCTCCGATATTTTTCCGACCGCGTATTTCGGTGCGTCACTCGCCGAGATCCGCGCTGGTGACACCGTCGCGGTCTTCGGATGCGGGCCGGTCGGTCAGTTCGTCATCGCGAGCGCGAAGCTCATGGGAGCGGGTCGCGTGATCGCGGTCGATCGTGTGGCCTCTCGACTCGAGATGGCTCGCGCACAGGGCGCCGAGGTGATCGACTTCGAGCGCGAAGATCCCATCGCGACGATCAAGTCGCTTACGGGCGGAATCGGTGTCGACCGCGCTGTCGACGCCGTCGGCGTGGATGCCGAATGCGCGCATCATGGTCCCGCTTTGCGCGCGACGAAGGAAGCACGCGCTCACTTCCCGGTGGAGCAGAAGGAAGTCGCGCCGAAGACGAAACCGCACGGCGACAACTGGCACCCCGGTGACGGCCCGTCGCAAGCGCTCCAATGGTGCGTGGAAGCACTCGCCAAGGCGGGCTCGCTCGGCATCATCGGCGTCTATCCCGCGACCGCGACGACGTTTCCGATCGGCAAGGCGATCGAGAAGAACCTCACGATCAAGACGGGCAACTGCAATCACCGCAAGTACATCCCGCGCCTGGTGGATCTGGTTCGCTCGGGCACGATCGATCCGGCTTCGGTGCTCACGCAGCGCGAGCCACTCGTCTCCGCGATCGACGCCTACAAGGCATTCGACACGCGCGAGGACGGCTGGATCAAAGTGATGCTCGATCCGTCACCCGCCCGGCGCGCGGCTTGACGGGCACGCACGCCGGCGCACTCCCCGCACCACGTCTCGAACTCCCTCGCGTTGACCTCCATCACGACGCACGCGCGCACGGGCTCTCGTCATGCCGCGCGGGTCACCGTGCCGATATCGTCGCGACGCTGCGGCGGTCGTCACGACCGCGCATCGCAGCCACCTGGAGGCCCGCATGGGAGAGTCTCGCGACAGCATCGCCGACGTGTGGGGAGCCCGAACGCCATACTTGGGATCCCAATGGCCGTCGCGCATCGACGAGCGCACCAGCGAAGTCCCGGATCGCTGGGTCCCGTCGGCGTGCGTGCTCTGTTCGAACGGCTGTGGGCTCGAGATCGGCGTGAAGGACAACCGCATCGTCGGCGTGCGCGGGCGCGCCGATGACCGCGTGAACCGCGGGCGGCTCGGCCCGAAGGGTCTCCATGGCTGGATCGCGAATCACAGTCCCGATCGACTGACGCGGCCGCTGATCCGCAAGCGCGGGAAGTTCCACGAGGCGACGTGGGACGAGGCGATGGATCTCCTGGTCGCCAAGTCGAAGAGCATCGTCGCGAAGCACACGAGCGGCGCGATCGGCGTGTACACCTCGGGGCAGCTCTTCATCGAGGAGTACTACACGCTCGGCATGATCTGCCGCGCCGGCCTCGGCACGCCGCATCTCGACGGGAACACCCGGCTCTGCACCGCAACGGCCGCACAGGCCCTGATGGAGAGCTTCGGCACGGATGGTCAGCCGGGAAGCTACAGCGACATCGACACGACCGAGGCCATTCTCCTCGCGGGACACAATCCCGCGTCGCAGCAGACCGTTCTCTGGTCGCGCATCCTCGATCGCAGACGCGGCCCGAATCCGCCGAAGCTGGTGGTCATCGATCCGCGCACGACCGCGTCGGCCGCCGAAGCCGATGTGCATCTCGCGCCGCGCGTCGCGACGAACCTCCCGCTCATGTACGGACTGCTGCATCTCGTCGTGCGCGCGGGTCACGTCGATCGAGCGTTCGTCGATGCACACACGGTCGGTTTCCAGACCCTCTGCGACACGGTCGAAGCGTGGTCGCCCGAGCGCGTGGAACGCGAGACGGGCGTGCCGCAGGAGCGACTGCGTGCGGCCGCGGAGATTCTCGGCACCGCAAGGTCACTCGTGTCGACGGTGCTCCAGGGCTTCTATCAATCGCATCAGGCCACGGCGTCCGCGGTGCAGATCAACAACCTGCATCTCGTGCGCGGCATGATCGGCAGACCCGGATCCGGACTGCTCCAGATGAACGGTCAGCCGACCGCGCAGAACACGCGCGAAACGGGCTGCAACGGCGCGCTGCCGGGATTTCGCAACTGGCACAACCCGAAGCACATCGAAGAGCTGGCGCGGCTCTGGAACGTCGATCCCATGGTGATCCCGCACTGGGCACCGCCGACGCACGCGATGGAGATCTTTCGATACGCCGAGCAGGGTTCGATCAAGCTCCTGTGGGTCTCGGCGACGAATCCACTCGTGTCGCTCCCCGACCTCCCGCGCATGCGAACGATCTTCGAGAAGGAAGATCTCTTCGTCGTCGTCCAGGACGCGTTCATGACCGAGACCGCCGAACTCGCGGACCTCGTTCTGCCCGCCGCGATCTGGGGCGAAAAGACCGGGACGTTCACCAACGCCGATCGCACCGTGCACCTGTCCGAGAAAGCCATCGATCCACCGGGCGAGGCACGCTCGGATCTCGACATCTTTCTCGACTATGCGCGGCGCATGGACTTTCGCGACAAGGACGGCGCGCCCCTCGTGAAGCACACCGATGCGCGCGGCGCATTCGAAGCATTCAAGGCCTGCACGCGCGGTCGCCCGTGCGACTCCGCGGAGATCACGTACGAGAAGCTTGCTTCACGTTCGGGCATCCAGTGGCCGTGCACGGCATCCGCACCGAACGGCACCGAGCGGCTGTACACCGACGGTGTGTTCAACACCGATGCGGACTACTGCGAAGCGTTCGGTCACGACCTCTACACGGGCGCGGCGACCGAACCCGAGCAATACAAAGCGCAGAATCCGCGCGGAAAAGCGTGGCTCAAGGTGAGCGAATACCACCCGCCGCCCGAGCATCCCGATCGCGCGTACCCCTTCTGGCTGACCACCGGACGCGTGGTCTATCACTTCCATTCGCGCACCAAGACCGGTCGCGCGCCCGCGCTGCCGGCGGCCGCCCCCGAACCGGTCGTACAGATCTCCGCGGAGGACGCCGAGCGACTCGGCATCGCCGAGAACGACATGGTTCGCGTCGAATCGCGGCGCGGGTGGATGGAAGCGGCGGCTCGCATCGGAGGCATCATCGCGGGGCACGCGTTCGTGCCGTTCCATTACGGCACGTTCGACCAGGACGATCGCGCGACCCGTCCGCGGGCGGCCAACGAACTCACGCTTCCCGAGTGGGATCCGGTGAGCAAGCAACCGTATTTCAAGTACGCGGCAGTGAAGATCACCAAGGCGAAGGCCGCGGCGAAACGAAGTGCCGTCGCGCGGGCGTCGCGGAACACGCGGAGGGGGTGATGATGCACATCGCGAGCTATCTCGGCATGGTTCAAGAGAGCGAACGGCAACTCGCGCGTTCGTTCGCGCGCGTCGCATCGCATCACGTCGCGGAGCCCGACGTTCCCGTCACGTGCACCAAGCTCGCCGAGTGGTCGGTCGAACACCTGCAACGAATGAAGCCGTTCACGAAGCGGTACTCGCGCCAGCGATCGCGCGAACCGAAGAGCCTCAACAAGGCGATGTTCCACGGCCCGCGAAAGGGCGGACTCGGATTGCTGCGCGACTTGCACGACCTGTGGCTGATGGCGAACGAGGTCGAGATCTGCTGGACGTTGATCCATCAAGCCGCGCAATCGCTCCGCGACCGCGACCTCGAGACGACGAGCCGCGAGTGCGCGGAACACGCGAAGCGCCAGGTCGCGTGGCTCCTGACCCGAATGAAGCAGGCCGCGCCGCAGGCATTGGTGGTGGCGGGGTAGTGAATCTCGCGCGCACGGCCGTCGGCTCGCAGACCCCTCCGGCGCTGCCGCGCGCCCCCTTCCCCGACCGACACTTCGCGTGGGTCAATCGTGAGTGCCCTCGGAAGAGGGGCTCGGATCGTTGTCGACGTGGTGTGAGATAGCGGTGCCAGTAATCGCGGCGGCCCTCGCTGCACGCTGAGATCGCGTCCGCACGACACGCCGACACAGCACGCCGCACGGCGCCTGCGCACGCTCCGCCTGCCGTCGGTACCTCGCCAATTCACGAAGCCCCTCTTCGGGCGCGCGGCAGCGCCGGAGGGTCTGCGAAAGGCTCAACTCACCTGCCAGCCGGCGCACGTCACGACGTCGAACCCGCGACTCGGAAACACTCGATCCATGAAGAAGTCGTGGACCGCCGCATCGCCATCGGCGCAGCCGTCGCGAAGCACGGTGATGCCGTACCCGCGATCGGCCGCGTCGTAACAGGTCGCAGCGACCATCGCACTGGTGGCCACGCCTGCGACTGCAATCTTGTCGATCGCGTGCGCGCGGAGGATGAGATCCAGATCGGTCCCCGCGAACGCGCTCGCGCGTCTCTTGAGCACGACGACATCTTCGGGTTGCACGGGCAGGTCGATCCCGGTGCCGTCTGCGCCCTCGTGGAATGCGTCTCCCGCGTCGAAGAAGCTCGCGAAGAGGGCGTTGCCCGGCGGGAGATCCGCACGGTTCATGCGGAACGCGATGTGGACGAACACCACCAACACACCGGCCGATCGTGCGCGCGGAAGGAGTGCGGTGAGCGGCGTAACGACCTGCCGCGCGAATGGATATGCGCCGGTGATTCCCCGTTGGACATCGCCGATGACGAGTGCAGTTCGCATGTGTCGGACTCCGTGGTGCGTCCGAGTGAACCATTGCACGTTCGCGCAGCGCCACACGTGCCCGCCCGCAGACGCCACGTCACCACTTCACGAAGCCCCTCTTCGGACGACACTCCCGAGTTTCATGGCGCAGTGTCGTTCGGGGAGGGGCGCGCGGCAGCGCGGGCGGGGTCTGCGGTCTCACGCTGTGGACGCCGGCACGTCACGACGTGCCACCACAGGATCGATACCTGGGACGGATCATCGGCCAGCGCGCGGTTTGCGGATGTGACCTTTGCTGACACCTGGCTGCTCGCTCAGGCCTCGGCCGACCACCGAAGAGACCCCGTAGGATCAACCAGCGCGCCGGAACACCAATCGAACGCTGAGTCCGACGTCCGCATCGCGCATGACCTCGACGCGAGCCGACTCCGCGAGCATCGTTTCGA
>CBIHQZ010000222.1:0-8491 GCA_966212315.1 uncultured Myxococcales bacterium | reverse complement strand
GTTGTCCTGGCACGCGTCGTACCGGCCGCGCGTGCCGCGATGCGACGCATTCGAAGCGCTCCGCGAGACGGAAACCTACTGGCGCGAATGGGCGGCGCGTTGCGCGTATCGCGGCCCGTATCGTGACTTCGTCGTTCGCTCGCTGCTCTCGCTCCGCGCGATGACGTACGCACCCACGGGCGGCATCGTCGCAGCACCGACGACTTCCCTTCCCGAAGAGATCGGTGGCGAGCGCAATTGGGACTATCGATTCTGTTGGCTGCGCGATGCGGCGCTCACACTCGTCGCGCTCGTGCGTGGCGGTTACGCAGACGAAGCGGCCGCTTGGCGCGACTGGCTCGTACGTGCTGCCGCCGGCGACGCAGCCGACGCGCAGATCATGTACGGCATCGCGGGCGAACGACGTCTCTCCGAATACGAGGTCCCGTGGCTGCCCGGCTACGAAGGGTCGCACCCCGTGCGCGTGGGCAACGCCGCGTCGGAGCAGTTCCAACTCGACGTCTACGGCGAAGTCCTCGCGGCGATCTACTACGCGCGTCGCAGCGGGATGCCAGGACGACCCGACGCACACGACGCCGGCTGGCACCTCGTAGAGCACGTGGAGAGGGTCTGGAGCGATCCGGACGACGGCATCTGGGAGGTCCGTGGCGGGCGCAAACACTTCACCCACTCGAAGGTGATGGCGTGGGCCGCGATGGACCGCGCGGTGCGAATGATCGAGGAACTCGCGGTAGGCGGCGAGAGCGCACGCGCGGAATATCTTTCTCGCTGGCGAACCGTGCGCGACGCGATCCGCGACGACATCCTCGAGCACGGCTTCGACAATCAACGCGGATGTTTCACGCAGTCGTACGGAAGTGCGGCACTCGACGCGAGCGTGCTGGTCATCCCTCACTTCGGCTTCCTGACCGCCGACGACCCGCGCATGGTCGGCACCGTTCGCGCGATCGAACAGGGACTACTTCGCGACGGCTTCGTGCGCCGTTATGCAACCGAATCGGGGAACGACGGATTGAGCGGCGACGAGGGAGTGTTTCTGCCCTGCAGCTTCTGGCTCGCGGACAACTACGCGATGTCCGGCCGCGTGGACGACGCAGAGAAGCTGTTCGAACGGCTTGTGTCATTGCGCAACGACCTCGGCCTCCTTGCCGAGGAATACGACCCGGCCGGGCATCGGATGGTCGGCAATTTCCCGCAGGCATTCACCCACGTCGGCGCGGTGTACACCGCGTTCGCGCTCCAAGAAGCGCAACAGGTCCGCAAGCAACGGTCACCGCAAACCGTGCCTCGCGCGGTCCGTTAGCGCTCGGTCAACGTCGCGTAGTCGCGGCTCAGCTCGAGCGTCACCGTGCGGTCCGATCCACCGCCGCCCGCCACGCGGTGATGACACCGCTCGTGCATCGACACCCGCCGCGAACCATCGTCGTTCAGCTCGACGTGCGCCGGCCAGCCCCACGTGCAGTCCTGGCCCGCGCGGAAGATCGTCGTTCCGCGCCACATCATCAGGTTGATGCCCTCGTCACGCGGCTTCACCAGCCAGTTCATCATGCGTAGTTCGCAGCGCAGCACGGCCTCGAGGGGGATGAAGCGACCGTATTCGTCGCGGCCGAAAAACAGTGGTTCGATGGCTGTTCCCGCATCGCCGGAACCACCGCGCGTTCGATCCACACGCATCACGCGCGTGCCGGGACACACCGACGAAGCAACATCCACCGGTGCGCTTCGGGTGACCGCCGGATCGGGATCGCGCGGGATGTGCCACACGCCGCCGTCGAAGCCGAACACGTTCCCACTCGCGTCTTCTTCATCGGCGGAACCATGCCCGTTGCGTCGCGCGCGTTCCTCGCAACCGATCGCGACGAACGACGCGGCTGCGCAGACGATCACCGACGCGAGACGCTGACTCGACCGACCCGTCGACACGCGTGGAGCGTACCGCGCCGTACGTCCCATCGCCGACGAACTTGCACGCGTACCGTTCACGCCGCGCTCCTGCTACAACGCGCCCGCCCACATGCTCGGCCTGCTCACCGCATCGGATCCGCGCTGGATCGACACCGCGCTCGAGAACTACGAACAGGTTCTCGTCGATCATCTTCATTGCGAACTGAAGGCTGCTTCCAACGCGACCTCGCTCATTGCTCGCTATCCACACGAGCGTCGCCTCGTGCACGAGTTGTCGGCTCTCGCGCGGGAAGAGTTGGAGCACGTGACGCAGGTGTTCGATCAGCTTCAGCAGCGCGGCGTGCGCGCGCATCCACCCGATCCCGATCCATACGCACTCGCGCTTCGCAAGGTGACCGCCGCGAAGCCTTCGTACATCGCGGACGGGTTGCTCGATCGGCTCACGGTGGGCGCATTGATCGAAGCGCGTTCGTGCGAGCGGTTCTCGCTGTTGAAAGATCGCGCACCGACGCCCGCGCTCCGCGCCTGGTACGCCGATCTGTTCGCATCGGAAGCGCGGCACTACCGGCTCTTCGCGTCACTCGCCGAAGAGGTCGCGGGCGAAGAGATCGCGCGCGAACGGATCACCTGGCTGGCGAAGCACGAAGCGGAGATCCTCGCGGACCTCCCACTCGTCGCGCGCGTTCACTGAATCAGTTCGAAGCGGCGCGCTCTTCCGGCGAACGCGCACCACGCCCGCTCCCGGCCGCGAGGGTGTGTTCGAGCGACGCGCGCACGAAGCGAACGAACAGCGGATGCGCCGCCATCGGACGGCTCTTCAACTCGGGATGGAACTGGCACCCGATGAAGAACGGATGACCCGGCAGTTCGACCATCTCGACGAGCCGCTTGTCGGGTGACGTCCCCGAGAGCTTGAGGCCCTTCGAGACAAGCGCCTCACGATGATCGTTCGATACTTCGTAGCGATGACGATGACGCTCCGAGATCTCCGTCGCTCCGCCGTACACGTCGCTCGCGAGCGAGCCCGCTTCGAGTCGGCACGGGTACGCACCGAGTCGCATCGTCGCGCCCTTGTCGCGGAGATTTCGCTGTTCGGGCATCAGGTCGATCACCGGGTACTGCGTCTGCGGATCGAACTCGACGCTGTTCGCGCCCGCCATGCCTGCCACGTCGCGCGCGAACTCGGTGACCGCGAGCTGCATGCCGAGGCAGATGCCGAAGAACGGCTTCCCCTTCTCGCGTGCATAGCGAATCGCCGCGATCTTCCCTTCGACGCCGCGCTCGCCGAAGCCGCCCGGCACCAGGATCCCGTCGACCGTTCCGAGCGTCGAATCGAGTTCCGCCGGCGACATCTTCTCGAGGTCTTCGCTGTCGACGTACCGAAGATCGACGCGACAATCGTTCTGGATGCCGCCGTGGATCAACGCTTCGTGCAGTGACTTGTACGAGTCGCGTAGGTGCACGTACTTGCCGACCACCGCGATGCGCGCGGTGCCGTGCGTGGGGCGCTTGAAGCGTTCGACGATGTTCTGCCACGGCGCGAGGTCCGGCGCGCGCGACCAGATGTTGAGCTTCTCGCACACCTTGTCGTCGATGCCCTCGGCGTGGAGGAGCAGCGGCAGCTCGTAGATGCAGCTCGCGTCGACCGCAGCCATCACGCTGTCGACCGGCACGTTCGAGAACATCGAGATCTTCTCTTTGATCGAACGCGTGAGCGGACGGTCGGTGCGGCACACGAGGATGTCGGGCTGGATCCCGATCTCGCGCATCTCTTTCACCGAGTGCTGCGTGGGCTTCGTCTTCAACTCACCCGCCGCGCCGATCCACGGCACGAGCGTGACGTGCATGCTCACGGCGTTCGCAGTGCCGAGTTCGAGCTTCAACTGACGAATCGCTTCGAGGAACGGAAGCGACTCGATGTCGCCGACCGTTCCGCCGATCTCGACGATCGCAACATCCGCACCCTGCGTCGCTTCGAGCACGCGCGATTTGATCTCGTCGGTGATGTGCGGAATGACCTGCACCGTCGCGCCGAGGTACTCGCCACGACGCTCCTTCGAGATGACCGCTTGATAGATCTTCCCGGTCGTCATGTTCGACGAGCGAGTCATCCGCGCCGACGAGTAGCGCTCGTAGTGCCCGAGATCGAGATCCGTCTCCGCACCGTCGTCGGTGACGTACACCTCGCCGTGCTGATACGGGCTCATCGTGCCCGGATCGACGTTGATGTACGGGTCGAGCTTCACGAACGTCACGCGCAGACCGCGTGCTTCGAGCAATGCACCGAGCGATGCCGAGGCGAGACCCTTGCCGATCGACGACACGACGCCGCCGGTGGTGAACACGTACTTCGTTCGTTTTGCAGCGCTCATGGATTGGTCCGTGGCTCTCGCATGACCGATCGATAGGTTCCATCGAAACACGCTTCAACGTGTCGAGGGTCCATCGTCGGTCGATGGTGTTCGGGGTTGACTCGTGCGGCGCGGGTGGAGGCTGCGCGAAGCACGACTGCCAATGCGCTCGAAGCGCGCCGCGCGTCGTTCATACGCACGGGCCGTCACTCTACAGCCCGCGCGATCGCTGTCAATCACGAGCGCGGAAACCGCATTATATGCGCGGCAAAACGGTCGAGGTCGGGTCGAGCGAGTCGAGACGTTCGTGTGAACGCGCGGCGATGCGTGACGTCCGAGCAAGTGCGGCAGGAGCGCGAGGAGTGAACGCGCCACAAGTCGAACGCGTGATTGCGATGCATTCGTCAACGCGCCGAAGCGGCACGCTCGCCTGCGCCTACCGACTCCTCAACAGATCACCCAGCCCCAGCGTGGGGGCCCGGCGGCTGAATGAAGCCACGGCAATACCTCCGAAACCTCACCTTCGTGAGGCTCGCGATGTCGCATCGAACACACCGGTGGTCTGGTCCGAAGAGATCGAAGGCAACTCGCAGTCACCGCGAGCTTCGCGCAGGCGAAGCTTAGGAGTCGTTGCCGCGGGTTCACCCGCCGGGAATCCCTCGGCGAGCGGCGCTCGCATTCGGGGGGTGAGGTTCTCCTGCCCTCTATTCGACCGTGACGGTCTTGGCGAGATTGCGCGGCTGGTCCACGTCGGTGCCGCGCTGATCGGCCACGTGATACGAGAGCAGCTGCAGCGGGATCGTCGTGATCAGCGGCGTGAGTGCTTCGAGCGTCGCGGGAACGATGATCGTGTGCTCCGCGAGCTTGGCGCCATGTGACGGATCGTTCGCCACCGCGATGACCTGACCATCGCGCGCACGAACCTCCTGCACGTTCGAGAGCATCTTCTCGAGCGTCGAGTCGCTCGGGATCAAGCACACCACCGGCATGTTGCTGTCCACGAGCGCGAGCGGACCGTGCTTCATCTCGCCGCCTGCATAGCCTTCGGCGTGTACGTACGAGACTTCTTTCAACTTCAGCGCGCCTTCGAGCGCGACCGGGAAGCTCAGACCGCGGCCGAGGAACAACGCGTCGCGTGCGTGGATCATCGTTTTCGCGATGCCCTGGATGTGCGCATCGCCTTCCAGCGTGGCGCGCATCTTCTCGGGAATGCGAACGAACTCCGCGAGCAGTTCGCGCGCCTGATCCGCCGGAAGCGTGTCGCGCTGGCGACCGACGTAGATCGCGAGGAGCGCCATCGCGGCGAGCTGTGCGGTGAAGCACTTCGTACTCGCCACGCCGATCTCGGGTCCTGCGTGGGTATAGAGCGTGCCGTCGGCCGCGCGCGAGATCGCACTGCCCTGCACGTTCACCACCGCGACGATGCGCGCGCCCTTCGACTTCGCTTCGCGCAACGCCGCGAGGGTGTCGGCGGTCTCGCCCGACTGCGACACCGCGACGACGAGATCGCCTTCGCCGATCACCGGCTGGCGATAACGGAACTCGCTCGCGAGCTCGACGACGGTGGGAACCTTGGCGATCGACTCGAGGAGATAGCGACCGTAGAGCGCCGCGTGGAAGCTCGTGCCGCACGCGAGCAGCACGACGCGTCGTGCGTTGCGCGCGAGTTCGGGCGCGACGCCCATTTCCTCGGGATTGATCTCACCGAGTTCGAGATCGATGCGACCGCGGAGCGTGTCTTCGATCGCGCGCGGCTGCTCGTGGATCTCCTTGAGCATGAAGTGCTTGTAGCCACCGCGTTCGGCCTGCATGAGCGACCAGTGCACGCGCGTCGGATTGCGATCGACAACTTGTCCGTCGACCGTCTCGATGCGCACGCCGTCGCGGCGAAGCTCGGCGAGTTCACCGTCTTCGAGGAAGATCACGTCACGCGTGTGCTGCAAGATCGCGGGAACGTCGCTGGCCGCCAGTGTCGCGCCTTCGGCGACCGCGATGACGAGCGGTGAAGCGTTGCGCGCGACGACGATGCGGTCGGGGTTCTCGTGGCTGAGCACCGCGATCGCGTAGGCGCCGCGGATTTCGCGCAGTGCGTGACGCGTCGCTTCGAACACGTCGAACCCGCGCTCCATCGCCATGTCGACGAGATGCGCCACGATCTCGGTGTCGGTGTCCGATGTGAACGTGCGCCCCTGGTCCATCAAGCGTCGCTTGATCTCGACGTGGTTCTCGATGATGCCGTTGTGCACCACCGCGACCGCCGGACCTTCGGGGAAGAGCGGGTTCACGAAGCTCGTTCGCGACGCGCGCGTGTTGGCGCCCGCAGTGCCCGACACGTGCGGGTGCGCGTTGCGCTCCGAGGGCGGCCCGTGCGTCGCCCACCGGGTGTGCCCGATGCCGACGGTGCCCTTCGCGGGATCACGCTTCACGAGTTCGTCGAGAGCCGACAGCTTGCCCGCCGCGCGACGCACCACGAGGCGATTGCCGTCGTGGACTGCGAGTCCGGCGCTGTCGTACCCGCGGTATTCGAGCTTGCGAAGACCGTCGATGATGAGAGACGCGCACTCTTCTTTGCCAACGTAGGCGATGATTCCGCACATGGTTTCGAACTGCCCTCCGACCGGAGCTTGGTAGCACGAGGAGCCGCCCGCATTGCGATCGCAGGTGCGATCGATCGGTCGAACCGCTCGTGCGGGGTGTCCAACGGTCGGATGCGCGAACCGAGCCGTGAGGTGCGATGGGTGTCACTGCGCGGGCGCGCAGACGGCGGGCAGGAAAACGCGATGTGCTCAGTGCGGAGCTGCGGACGACACGGGCGCGGACGACGGTTGTGCCGTGAGTTCGCGAAGAATTCGCCCGTTCACATCCACCACGCGCACCGGTCCGTAGCGACGCGCGTGCTCTTGGAATACCTGCGCATTGCCGACGATGACGATCACACTGTGGTCGGGATGGATCGACTGTTGCGCGGCTTCGAGCGCCTGCGCCGGCGAGACCTGCGCGATGCTGGTGCGATAGCTGTCCCAGTAGGTATCCGGAAGCCCGTACACGCGAAGGTCGACCAATAGGCCCGCGAGGTCTGCGGGGGTTTCGATCGCGAGCGGGAACGAGTCGACGAGGAACGCGCGCGACGCTTCGGTCTCGGGCTCTGGCGCCGGTTCGTGGACGATGCGATCGAGGTGCTCGAAGAATGCATCGAGCGCCTGCGCGGTCACGGGCGTGCGCACGGCACCCGACGCCTGGAACGTTCCGAAGTCGACGTTGCCCGCGACGCGTGAGTACGCGCCGTACGTGAGCGAACGTCGCTCGCGCAGATCCATGAACAGTCGTGACGAGGCCTCGCCACCGAGAATCTGGTTCGCGACCGCGAAGCGAACCCACTCGTCGCTGTTGCGGCGAAGCGCGACGTTGCCGATTCGAATCATCGACTGCGCGCTCTCGGGACGGTCGACGATGACGACCTCGCGCGTAGTGCGCGCGGGAATCGCGGGGAAGGCAATCGCAGGGGCGGTTCCGCGGTGGATACGGCCGACCGTGCGTTCCGCGACGGCGGTGAAGTCGCCAGGGCGCACATCACCGACGACCGCGAGGAACATCGAGCCGGCGACGAAGTGCGTGCGATGGAAGCGCGTCACGTCGTTGCGGGTGAGACGGCGGAGCGCCTCGCGATTGGTGTCGAATCGCGAGTACGGATGGTTCCCGTACACGGCGGAGTAGAAAGCGCGGCGCGAGAGCCAGCCCGGTTCTTCTTCTTCCTGCGTGAGCAGATCGATCTGGCGGCGTCGCAGCTTGTCGACTTCGATCTGCGGGAACGTCGGCTCGCTCACCATCTCGTTGATGAGTCCGAGCGCGGTCTCGAGGTGGTCGCGCAAGACACTCACCGCGATCGTCGTCTGGTCGGGTCCGGTCGTGACGTCCATGTGACCGCCGACGAACTCGATCGCATCGGCGAGCTGCGCACTCGTGTGCCGTCGCGTCCCTTCCTTGAGCATGTCGCCGGTGAACGACGCGAGCCCTGGAAGGTTCGCCGGATCCGCGCTGCTGCCCGCGCTGCGTGCGACGAGTCGCAGGTGGACGACGGGGAGCGTGTGGTACTCGACGACATCGACTTCGAGGCCATTTCGCAGGGTCGAACGTGCGATCGCAGGGAAGTGGATGTCGCGACGCGGACCGGGTGCGGGCGGGTTCTCGCGCTCGATGGTGCCCGAGGAACTCGCACGCACGTTGCCCGCGGGCGG
>CBIHQZ010000221.1:0-8505 GCA_966212315.1 uncultured Myxococcales bacterium | reverse complement strand
CATCCATCGGCGTGTCGCGGTGAACGCCGAGATCATCGGTCGCATCGGCGTGACGGCAGGATCACCCGCGAACAATCGGATGCCGGTCGAAGGCTTGCTCGGCGGCACCTTCAACATCACCGACTCGCTGAGTGCGCAGGTCGGCGTGGGGCGTGGATTCAGCGCCGGATACGGCACGCCCGAAATTCGCGCGTACGGCGGGCTTCGCTACACGGTCACGCACGCATCGTGTTCGACCGGGCCCGAGGACTACGACGGCTTCCAGGACGGCGACTACTGCGCGGATCCCGACAACGACGGCGATCGTATTCTCGACGCTGCGGATCACTGCCCGAACGACGCCGAAGACCGTGACGGATTCCTCGACGAAGACGGCTGCCCCGATCCCGACAACGATGCGGACGGCGCGCTCGACGACGACGATCGCTGTCCGGTCGTCCCCGAAGATCACGACGGCTTCGAAGACACCGACGGCTGCCCCGAGGGAGACAACGATCACGACGGCGTGGTCGACGGCGTCGACGAGTGCCCGATGGAACCCGAGGATCCCGACGGCTACCAGGACGACGACGGCTGCCCCGAGCCTGGCCCCGAAGCGGTGGTTGTTACACGCACCGAATCGCATCTGCTGCTCTCGCAGCGCGTGTTCTTCGATTACGACAGCGACACGATTCGCAGTGTCTCGCTTCCGATCCTCAACGAAGTGGCTCGTACGTTGCGCGCGAATCCCGACATCACGAGCGTTCGCATCGAGGGCTACACCGACGCGCACGGCGACGCACAGTACAACCTCGACCTGTCGTACCGACGCGCGCGCGCCGTCGTCGAGTACCTCATCACGCAGGGCGTGGGTCGCGAGCACCTCGACTATCAGGGCTACGGTGCGTCGCATCCGGTGGCGGACGACCGCACGCCCGAAGGGCAGGCGCTCAATCGTCGCGTCGAGTTCACGATTCTCGCGCAGGCGGGTCAGACGCGGCACCCCGAAACACCGTCGAGCACGGCGCCCGCGGGTGGAAATCCGGCGGGTGGCGGTCGGCGTCGGCGGCACTAGCGCGCGGCATTCGACGATGCGATCGGCCCTTGCTGCCATCGGCGCGTTGGTGCACTAGGAAGCCCGCATGAGGATCGAGATCAACGGGGAACATCCCGAGCCGCGGAAGATCGCGCGCGCGGTGGCAGCGCTCGAAGCCGGTTCATTGATCGCGTACCCGACCGACACCGTGTACGGGCTCGGCTGCGATCTCGCGAACAAGAAGGCGATCGAGTCGCTGTACATCGTCAAGCAGATGCCTCGCGAACAGCCGCTCGCGTTCGTGGTGCCCGATCTCAGCGAGGTCGCGCGCTACGCGGTCGTGCAGGACTTCCACTATCGCTTCATCAAGCATCTGATCCCGGGGCCGTACACGTTCATCCTCGAGGCCACGCGCGAAGTGCCGAAGCTCGTGATGATGAAGCGCAAGACGATCGGCATTCGCGTTCCGGATCACGCCGTGACGCTCGCGCTCGCGCAGGCGCTGGGACGTCCGATCATGACGACGTCCGCGTCGCATCCGAGCGATCCGGAAGCGGTCCGCGATCCCGATCTCATCGACGATTTGTTTCCGCGACTCGAGATGGTGCTCGATGCGGGGATGGGCGGAATCGACGGGTCGACGGTGATCGATCTCACCGGGCCCGAGCCGAAGGTGCAACGCGAAGGCGCGGGCATGGATCGACTCGAAGAGGTCTACGGCATTCGCAAGTCGATCGTCGACGAGGTCTGGGATTAGCGCACCAGTGTGCCGACGGCGGCGTCCGAGCAACTCGATGCGCCCCTTCGACACCGCTGTTCTCGCGCCTCGAACAGCTGGCTCAGGGCGAACGGTTGATGCGATCTCGACGGCACTAGAGCGCGGCCCGCTGTCGTCGAGTACGCTGCCGCCGCGGCGGTAGTGATCGCATCGCGCCGCGCCGAGGGGTCTCGATCGTGGCGAACAAGCCGCTTCGCAAGCGCCGATGGGGATGGATCGTGTGGACCGCGCTGCTCGCTGCCGGTGCGGTCGCGGGGATGCGCTACGTGCGTTCGCGGCCGAAGGCTTCGATCTCGGTGCGCGCGCATCGCGTGACGCGCGGGCAGGTGCGGGACCTCGTGTCGACCGTGGCGGCGGGGCGTGTGGCGGCGGAGCGCGAGGCGAATCTGCGTGCCGAGATCGCGGGGACGGTGCAGCGGCTGCATCACCGACGAGGGGATCGCGTCGCGGCGGGCGAGCCGTTGATCTCGTACGACGCTGCCGAACTGCAACATCGCGTGCAACTCGCGCAGGCCGCGCTCGGGATGGGTCGTGCGCAGATCGATCAGGCCGATGCGAGCGCGCGGCTCGCGATGTCGAACGCGCGGCGTGCGAACGCGCTTCGCGAGTCGGGTGTGACGCCGGCGGCGGAGGCCGAGACGTTGAGTGGTCAATCCGACGTGGCGGCACGGGCGGCTGCGGCAGCCCGGACTTCCCTCTCGCAAGCGAGCGCGAACGTGCAGCTCGCGCGCGATGCACTCGCACACGCCGTACTCCGCGCGCCGTTCGCCGGGGTGGTGATGAGCACGACCATCGAAGAGGGCGAAGTGACCGCGCCCGGCGCGCCGGTGATCGCGCTTGCGGACGTATCGGCCCTTCACGTCGATGCCGAACTCGACGAGGCGGATCTCGGACGCGTGCAGGTCGGCATGGGCGCCGAACTTTCGCTCGATGCGTTTCCCGGTCAGCGATTCAACGGGCGGCTCACCGAGATCGCGCCGAGCGTGACGCGCGATCTTCGCGGCAATCGCTCGATCGCGATTCGCGTGGGCGTCGATCCCGATCCGCATCTCCGCGTCGGGATGAGCGCGGACGTCGACGTCATCGTGGCGACGCGTGATCGCGTGCTGTGGGTTCCTCCGAATGCGGTGATCGGTCGCGGCACCGATCGCGCGGTGCTCACAGTGGTGAACGGCGTCGCGCGGCGTCGGCCGATCGGCGTGGGGATCTCGACGTGGGAAGCGGTCGAGGTCGTGCGCGGCGTGAACGAAGGTGATCTCGTGATCGTCACGCTCTCGACCGCAGATCTGGGTGATAGCTCCAACGTGGTGGTGCGTCATGAAGAGACGGGGACAGGTTCGCGCGAGGCGGCCGCGCCGTGAGCAATGCCGATTCGTCCGCAGCGCCGCGCGGTGACGACGCATCACGCGAGGTGTTGATCGAAGTGGTCGACCTCGAGCGCAGCTTCACGATGGGCGAAGAAGAAGTGCGGGCGCTCCGCGGCGTGACGTTCACGATTCGCAAAGGTGAGTACGTCGCCATCATCGGCCCATCGGGTTCGGGCAAGAGCACGATGATGTACACGCTCGGCTGCCTCGACACGCCGACTGCGGGTTCCTACCGCCTAGCGGGCTACGACGTTCATACGCTCGGCGATTCGGATCTCGCCGCGCTGCGCAACAAGTTCATCGGCTTCGTGTTCCAGGCTTTCAATCTCCTGCCGCGCACGACCGCGGTGGACAACGTTGCGCTGCCACTTCGCTACGCGGGTGTACGCATCGGCGCTCGTCGCGCGCGCGCCCGCGTCGCACTCGAGAAGGTCGGCCTCGGGCACCGCGAAGATCACCCACCCGATCGGCTCTCGGGTGGCGAACGGCAGCGCGTCGCGATCGCGCGCGCCCTCGTCACGACGCCCGAACTGCTGCTGTGCGACGAACCGACGGGGAACCTCGATCAGCGCGTGGGCACCGAGATCGCAAACCTGTTCGAGAAGCTCAACGTGGAACTCGGCGTCACCGTGATCATCGTGACGCACGATCCAGTAATGGCGCGGCGCGCCCGGCGGAACATCAAGCTGGTGGACGGCGAAGTCGTCTACGACGGCCCTCCGCAGGAAGGGCGCTGACGTGTTCGAGCACGTGCTGTCCGCGCTTCTGGCTCTCGCCGCGAACAAGGTCCGCGCGGCGCTCACCATGCTCGGCGTGGTGATCGGTGTGCTCGCGGTCACACTGCTGGTCGGCGTCGGCGACGGCGCGCGGATCTACCTCGACGAGCAGATCAACGGCCTCGGCACCAATCTCGTGACCATCGTGCCAGGGCGCCGCGAAACGCGCGGATTCGGCCCGCCCGCCGGTGCCGTGTCGCGTCCACTGACGATGGACGACGTGCGCGCGCTCGAGCATCAGGGAACGTTGCTGCGCGGCGTGAGTCCCGTCGTGGTCGGCGGCGGCACCATTCGATTCCAGGGACGCCAACGCGATACCACCGTGCTCGGCGTCGGCCCGGCGTTCGGCGATCTGCGCAACATGCACGTCGATCGCGGCAGTTTCATCCGTGACGAAGACGTGAACGCACATCGCCGCGTCGTGGTGCTCGGTCGCACGCTGGTGCGCGAACTGTTCGGCGACGAGAACGCGCTCGGTCAACCCGTGCGGGTCGCGGACGGGCGCTTTCGCGTGGTCGGTGTGATGGAAGAAAAAGGCCGATCGCTCGGCTTCGATCTCGACGATCTCGCGTTCATTCCAGCGACGACCGCGCAGGATCTGTTCTCGCTCGATCAACTCTCGCAACTCATCACCGCGACGCGCAGCAAAGAGGACGCCGCGGCTGCGGGTGAAGAAATCGAAGAGATCCTGGCGCGGCGGCGAAACGGCGAGCGCACGTTCACGATCCAGTCGCAGGACGACCTGCTCAAGACGTTCGGGACCCTCACCACTGCGATGACCTTCATGCTCCTCGCGATCGCGTCGATCTCGCTGATCGTCGGTGGAATCGGGATCATGAACATCATGCTGGTGAGCGTGCGCGAGCGAACGCGAGAGATCGGCGTACGTCGCGCGGTCGGTGCGACGAAGTTCGACATCCTCTGGCAGTTTCTGCTCGAGAGCGTCGTGATCTCGACCGTCGGAGGCGCGATCGGACTCGGAATCGGCGCTGCGATCGTGGCGCTCTTGAAGAAGTTCGCACCGGCCGTACCCGTCGCGCTCTCGCCGTGGATCGCGTTCATCGCGTTCGGTTCGTCGTTCGTCGTCGGTGTCCTCTCGGGCGTCGTTCCCGCGCGTCGCGCCGCGGAACTCGACCCTGTCGATGCGCTGCGCTACGAGTGACGTCGATGACCGCCGAACGAAGGGCCGCACGAACAGCCGCCATCCTCGCGGTCGCCGCCGCTGTCGCTGGCTTCGGAGGCGGCTGGTTCGCGCGCGATGCGACGCGTTCGACGCCGCAATCGCGGGCGGCGATGGCGCCGAAGCCCGCGGGTGAAGACACCGATCACGACGGTCGCCCGGACCGATGGACGCAGCGTGACGCCGCTGGCCACGTGCTGTGGATCGCCACCGATCGCAATCACGACGGCACCCGCGACCAGGTCGATCACTACGGGAGTGACAATCGCGTCGATCGCATCGACTACGACGAGGACTTCGATCATCGACTCGATCGCTACGACAGCATCACCAGCAGCGGGCGCGCGATCCTCACGCACTACGACGCCGACTGGGACGACATCCCGGAGCGGTGGGTTCAACGCGGCGCGAACGGCGAGATCGTCTCCGAGTGGACCGACGCCAACGAAGACCTCGCGCCCGAGCGCTATCGCGAATTCAATCCGATGGGGCGGCTGACGGAGGAAGGAATCGACGCCGACGGGGATGGCCTTTACGAAGAGCAGCGGTTCTACAACGTCGCGTGGGGCGATCGGCAGCCGGCCATCGTCGAGCATGATCGCAACGCGGATGGCCTGTTCGAGAGTCGCGAGGTGTTCGATCGAAACGGACACGCGACGATGGTGCAACTCGACAGCAACAACGACGGCGAGCGCGACGTGCACCAGTACCTGACCCTCGAAGGGCGCGTTTACAAAGAAGGTCACGATCGTGACGGCGATGGGCTCTTCGAAGAGTGGCGTTTTCCGCTGCTCCCCGCCGGGCTTCGGATCGGTCATGACGACAACCAGGATCACGACATCGACCGATGGGAGCCGCCGGGGCCCCCGCCGGGTTGGTGTGCGGCGCGCTGTGTCACGGCGGGAAACGTCTCGCCCGACGCGGAATAACGGCGATTCGCGCGGCCACGGACGGGTTCGCGTGCGCACCAATTCGTTGCCGTCGCGCGCTCGGTTCTGTCACGATTCCTCGGCGTGCAGCCGAATCCACACGAACGAGCGCTGGCCGTCTTCGACGCGTTCCTTCGATACGCGCGCGAGGGCCGCGCACCGAGCGTAGTGCCGCCGCGAACGGGTGCGCAGCCGATTGCTACGAGCATCGCGCCGCGCTCGATCACGCCGCCGAGCGCGAGCGACGCTGCGACGCGCGCACCGGCCACACTGGAGAGTCCGGCCGCGGTCGACGAGATCGATGCCGTTCCCGCCGATGAACGCACCGATCCGAACATGGCGGCCGCGGCTGGCGACAACGGCACGCCCGCGCACGATGGATTCGAAGACATCCCGACGCGACAGAGTCACCTCTCCGAAGCGATGGCATCGACGACCGCTCCGCACGCGGCCGCGAACTGGGACGAGCCGACGCGCGAACGGCTCGATGTCGTGCGCGAGTTCCTCTCGGCACCGCCGCCGCCCGAACCGGCGTCGTACACCCGCATTCCGTCGCCGGTGCAGCACGAGAACTCGATCATCGTCGACGACGACATCGCGCTCACGGAGCCGGTCGCTGGCGACGAGCTGCGTGCGCTGCGAAGCGAGGCGAATCGCATCGAGACGTTTCTCTCGGAGATGACCGTGCTGATCAAATACGGACACGCCTCCCAGGTGCCACGCGAGATCGAGCGTTGGGTGCGGGCGAATCCGGAAGACCTCTCGTCGCAATTGCGGCTCGCGGAGTTCGAGCATCGATGCAACGCAAGGGCTCGATCGCTTGTTCTGGCTCGCATCGCGCGCGCTCGATCGCGGCGATCGCGGCATCGCGTTGCGCATTCTCGAAGTCGTGCAGCGTGAGGCGCCGAACGATCTGCGCCGCGCGGCGCTGCAGGATCGCGTGGGCGTGCGGTAGAGCGTCGCTCGCTTCGTGACTCGACACGGGCATCGCGCGCGGCTCATGCGTGGTAGATCGCGCCCATGCCGAAGCGTTCCGCAACCGAGACCCGCGCCACACGCGCCAAGTCGAAGACCGTCCAGCCCACGGCCGTGAGCGATTCGCTGATCGCACTGCAACGCGACGTTGCGGCGTTCAACCGCGAACGCGACTGGCGGCAGTTCCACGCGCCGAAGAACCTCGCGATGGCGCTCGCGATCGAAGCGGCGGAGCTGATGGAGCCGTTTCGCTGGATGACGCCGGACGAATCATGGAAGGCGGCGCGTGACGGCGCGGCGCGCGAGAGCGTCCGTGAAGAACTCGCCGACGTGATGCTCCTCGCGCTCTCGATGGCGGAGTATCTCGAACTCGATCTCGTCGAGATCACTCGCGCGAAGCTCGAACGCAACCGCACTCGCTACCCCGCGGATCGCGCGCGCGGGCGTGCCGACAAATACACCGCGTACTGAGTCTCGAACGGCTACGAAGCGTCCGACTCGCCAGTCTCGTCGTCGTCGGCCCACGCGGGGCAACCGCACTCGATCGCGGTACACGCGTCGTCTTCGCCGGTGTGCAGTTCGCACCGATGGCCGCAGCGAATGCACGCCATCGGACAGTCACCGTGCGGGTAGCCGTGTCGACAACGCGCGCCTTCGCGACCGCTCCATTGCCAGCTCATGTGAACTCCGGATGCTTCTCTGCGACGTGCTCACTTCGTGGCGCCGCGTTCAGGAAGTCGAAGACCGTCCCTCTTTCAGACGATCGGCCGGAACGAAAGGCACCGGGTAATCCCCGGAGAAACACGCTTCGCAGTGCCCCTCGCCGGTCTCGCGCGGATAGCCGACCGCGCTGCGCAGACCCTCGATCGACAAGTACGCGAGCGAGTCGGCGGTGACGTAGCGCGAGATCTCGTCGATCGAATGACTCGCCGCGATCAGCTCGCGCCGGTTCGGCGTGTCGATTCCGTAGAAGCAGGGCCAACGGGTGGGCGGCGACGAGATGCGAAGATGGATTTCCTTCGCACCGGCGTCGCGCAGCATCTTCACGATCTTGCGCGAGGTCGTCCCTCGCACGATCGAGTCATCCACCACGACGACGCGTTTGCCCTGCAACACTTCGCGCACCGGATTGAGTTTCAACCGTACGCCGAAGTGACGAATGGACTGTTGCGGTTCGATGAACGTGCGGCCGACGTAGTGCGAGCGAATGAGTCCCATCTGGAACGGGATCCCGCTCTCTTCCGCGTACCCGATGGCAGCGGGAACGCCGGAGTCCGGTACGCCGATGACGACGTCGGCATCCACGCGGCTCTCGCGCGCCAGCGTTCGCCCCATCTCGCGACGGGCCGCGTACACGCTCTTGCCCCCGAGCTTCGAGTCGGGTCGTGCGAAGTAGACGTACTCGAACACGCACATGCGTGCCGGGGCCGAGTCGAACGGGCGGACCGAACGCATTCCGCTGCGATCGATCACCAGCATCTCGCC
>CBIHQZ010000220.1:0-8512 GCA_966212315.1 uncultured Myxococcales bacterium | reverse complement strand
ATGCGCGCGTTGTGTTGGAACGGCATCGGGAGGTAAGTCGACAACTGCACGAAGCCGTTCGCGCGATCGAAGTGCACGGACACCGGGAACGCTTTCACCAGGTCTTCGGCGTCGTCGCGGTTGTAGAGCGTGCCTGTTCCGAAGAAGAGCGCGATGGGCGCGTCGACGGAAGGCAGCGCGCGGTCGTCCCACGTGATGCGAATGCGCGCGCGACCGAATGCGAGTGCGCGATCGATCGGAACCGTGAAACGCAGCGCGCGAATGGTCGTCGGCCCGCCCGCGAGCGATGCGACGTCGACGGCGGTTCCCGGCGCGAGGTGAAGCGTCCCCTCGTGGATCGTGACGTCGGTTCCGACCGGGGCGATGTCAGTGCCCGCGCGCGCGATCAGGTCGAGTACGTCGCGTGGCGGTGGGGTCGCGTCCCATGCGTGCACCGGTTGCGAGAGGTTGTCCGCGCTCGGATCGACGAGCTGATAGATGAAGTACCCGGTGCCGTAGTGCGTGCGTTCGTACGCGAGCGTGAAGCTGCGTTCGAAGCCGATCGGCACCCAGTTCAGGTCCGCGCCACGCGTAGTGTCCCACGTCCATGCGAGCGGCTGCGGGAGCAGTCCTTCGGGAAGGAACACCGCGCCCGATTCCGGGCTGTCGGGATGCGCTGTGGTGCTCTCGCTGATCACGTGATCGGTCTCGTCGATGACGTAGTGCCACGGGCTGCCGTGCCAGTGATTCGTGCGGACGAAGTACAGAAACCCAGTGCCCGCGACGTCGAGCGTGACGTTGCGATCGTCCGCGTCCTGTCGAAGAAAATGCGCGGCGTCGACGGCTTCGTTCGCGCCCGCGCGGTCGTACGTGCTGCGCATGTACGTACGCGCGCCGATGCGCACGTACGGTAGGCGGTCCCACATGCGGTAGGCATCGAGACCGACGGGGATGACGGGGAGGCCGCTGAGCGGGCGCGGCACATCGGGCGGAAGCGATGCATCGCGCGCTGCAATCGCGTCGAGACCTGCGTCGCGGCCGGCGTCGAGCGCCTCGCGACCGGGGCATGCGGAGAGCGCGAGCGCAGAGACGATCAAGGCCGAGACGGATGGCAAGTGCTGTGTGCACGCAGCGCGATTACGAGCGAAATCCAGCATGAGCACTTGCTGTCGAGGTGGGATCGAACCGAGAGGCTGGGACGCCGCCTGGTAATGGGTTACGGACAGAGACCCATGTCGTTCGCGCACCTGCACGTTCACTCGCAGTACTCGCTTCTCGAAGGCGCGATTCGCGTCAAAGACCTCTGCAAGAAGACCGCGGCGCTCGGCATGAACACCGTCGCGCTCACCGACCACGCCAACATGCACGGCGCGGTCGACTTCTACAAACGCGCGGGCGAGGCGGGGCTCAAGGCGATCATCGGGTGCGAGATCGGGTTCACGTTCCCCGGCGTCGACAAGAAGCTCGATGCGAAGGGGATGGACCGCACGCCGTCGCATCACCTCGTGCTGCTCGCACGAAGCCTCGAGGGGTATAAGAACCTCATCGCGCTCGTGTCCGAGGCGTGGCTCGATCATCCCGACGCGCCGCGCAGCTCGCTCGAGAAACTCGCGGCTCGCAACAAGGGTCTCATCGTTCTGTCGGGATGCCTCGGCGGTCTCATTCCGCAGGCGGTGCTGCAGTACTCGCCGAAGGCCGGAAAAGAGCTGCTGGGAACGCTGCGCGATGCGTGCGAACCGGGCTCCCTGTTCGTCGAGTTGCAGGACCACGGACTCACCGAGCAGCCGATCGTCAACAAGCTGCTCGTCGACTTCTCGAAAGACCTCGGCGTGAAGTATGTCGCGACCAATGACGCGCACTATCTCAATCGCGAAGACTCCATCGCGCACAAGCTGCTCGGATGCATCGCGAGCGGCATGACCCTCTCGGACGCGGACCGTCACGATCACGGCTCGCACGAGATGTATCTGAAATCGCCCGAAGAGATGGCGCAGCGCTTCCGGGACTGGCCCGAGGCGGTGACCAACACGCTCGAAGTCGTGGAGATGATCGGCAAGGTCGATCCGACGTCGAAGCCGATGCTGCCGAAGTTCCGCGACGACTCGGGGCACGAGATCGCGAACGTCGATGATCACTTCGCGACGCTGTCACGCGAGGGGCTCGAGAAGCGCTTCACGCAGTTTCGCAAACAGAAGCTGACCTTCGACGAAGTGAAGTATCGCGACCGTCTCGAACTCGAGATCGGCGTGATCATCAAGATGGGCTTTCCTGGCTACTTCTTGATCGTTCAGGACTTCATCAACTGGGGGAAGACGAACGGTGTGCCTGTCGGTCCGGGCCGCGGTTCCGGTGCCGGCTCCATCGTCGCGTATGCGCTCGGCATCACGGACCTCGATCCGATTCCGTACAACCTTCTCTTCGAGCGCTTCTTGAATCCCGAGCGCGTGTCGATGCCCGACTTCGACGTCGACTTCTGCATGCTCAAGCGCGAGCGCGTGATCGACTACGTGCGCAACAAGTACGGCTCGCAGTCGGTCGGACAGATCGCGACGTTCCAGATGCTCAAGAGCAAGAGCGTCGTTCGTGACGTCGGACGTGCGATGGGCTTGCCGCTCTTCGACGTGGATTCGATCGCCAAGCTCGTACCCGATCCGGTGCAGGGCAAGAGCGTGACGATCGCCGAGGCGATGGAGAAAGAGCCGCGCCTCAAGGCGATGTACGAAGAAGGCGGGAGCACGAAAGAGCTGCTCGATCTCGCGCAGAAGCTCGAGAACCTGAACCGCCATGCCGGCATGCACGCCGCCGGCATCGTGATCAGCGAAGGGCCGCTGTGGAATTGGGTGCCGATCTTCGTCGGCAAGGGCGACATCAAGGACAAGGACGGCAATCCCGTTCCGCAGATCGTCACGCAGTACGCGAAGGACGAAGTCGAATACGCGGGCCTGGTGAAGTTCGACTTCCTCGGACTCACGACGCTCACCGTCATCGACATCGCGGTGAGTCTCATCAATCGCCGCCCCGAATGGCGCGATCGCGTCGCCGCGGGCGAACCGTTCGATGTGGCGAACCTGATGCTCGACGACGCGGACACCTACGCGTTGCTCCAGTCAGGCGAGACGACCGGCGTGTTCCAGCTCGAATCGAGCGGCATGCAGCAGCTCTTCAAAGACCTGCGTCCCGATCGCTTCGAAGACATCGTTGCCGCGGTGGCGCTCTATCGCCCGGGTCCGCTCGGCACGGGCATGGTGCAGGACTTCGTGAATCGCAAGAACGGGCGCGCGAAGACCGAGTATCCGCACAACGACCTCAAGGACATCCTGCAGGACACGTACGGCGTCATCACCTACCAGGAGCAGGTGATGATGATCGCGCGAAAGATGGGCGGCTATTCGCTCGGAGGCGCTGACCTTCTGCGCCGCGCGATGGGTAAGAAGAAGGCCGAGGAGATGGCCAAGCACAAAGGCATCTTCGTCGAGGGCGCCAAGAAACAGGGCTACGACGAGGGCGATGCGGCGCGCATCTTCGACCTGCTCGAGTTCTTCGCGGGCTACGGCTTCAACAAGTCGCACTCGGCCGCGTACGCGTTGATCACCTATCACACGGCGTATCTCAAGGCGCACTACCCGGTCGAGTTCATGACCGCGACGCTCACCAGCGATCTCGGGAAGATCGAAAAGGTCGTCGGGACGATCGCAGAGTCGCGCTCGATGGGCATCGCGGTGCTGCCGCCCGATGTGAACGAATCGGGCGCGCAGTTCACGGTGGTGTACGAGCCGAATCCGGTGCCGGTTGCCAAGAAGGTGAAGACGAAGGTCGAGCGCGATCCGTACCGGCCGCGCATTCGCTTCGGACTCGGCGGCATCAAGGGCGTCGGCGAGAGCGCGGTCGAAGCGGTCATCGAAGCGAGGAACTCGGGCCCGGTCCAGGACGTGTTCGATTTCTGTGCGCGCGTGGACATCCGACGCGTGAACCGCGGAGTGCTCGAAGCGTTGATTCAATCGGGCGCGTTCGATGAGACGTTGAAGCGCACCGGCGCGACGCGTGCGCAGGCATTCGGCGCGATCGATCAGGCGCTCGAGCGCGGTCGCGGTGCTGCGAAGGAACGAGCGAGCGGGCAGATGGGCTTGTTCGGCGCGGTCGAAGCGATGCGACCGACGTCGGGCTATCCGAACGTCGAAGCGTGGGACACCGCCGAGACGCTCAAACGCGAGCGCGGCAATCTCGGGTTCTATCTCTCGGGCCATCCGCTGGATCGCTACGCGAACGAAGTCGCGCGCGTGTCGAGCACGACGTCGGTGGGCATCGCGGAGATGCGCGACGGCACCGAGGTCACGCTCGCCGGGGTGATCGAGGGGTATCGCGAGCGCGTGCCGAAGAGCGGCGGGCGCATCGCGTTCTTCGAACTCGAGGATCGCTCGGGGCGTGTCGAAGTCGTCGTGCGTCCGAAGATCTATGCGGAGATGGACAGTCATCTCGACAAGAGCGAAAAGCAGACCGTGCCGAACACCGTGCTGCGCGAGGGCGAAGCGGTGCTCGTGTCGGGGAAGGTGCAGATCGATCGTCGACGCGATCCGGAAGCGGAGGACGCAGAGCCGGTCGACGAAGATCAACTCGCACGCAAGATCTCGCTCGTGCAGATCACGCCACTCGGCGAGGCGCTCAAGCTGCGCGCGAAGTACGTGGCGGTGAGACTGCACGCGAGCGTGGCGACCGAGGTGAAGTTGAAGGCGCTGAAGAATGCGCTCGCGGCGCACCCGGGGCGATGTCCGGTCGCGGCGACAGTCACGCTTCCCGACGGTGCCGAAGTGCTGATCGCGGTGCCGGGCGCCCTCCGGGTGGATCCGAGCGATGCGCTGATCTCGAGGATCGAACGCGTGTTCGGCGAGAAGGTGGCTGAGCTGCGTTAGGACTCGCGAGCCAGGCGTACGAACGTCCACACTGCGCGATTCGCAGCGACTACGCGCGCTTCACGATCGTGATCGCGTCCTCGGGGCACGCGATCACGCACAGGCCACACGCGCGACACTGACTCTCGCGCGGCGTGTACGCGGTCATTCTTCCGTGCGCGCGGGACTTCAGCTTGGCGAAGAAGCCGAGCGCGTCGAAGTCCGCGTCGTCGATGCGGCGCACTTCGAACACGTTGTAGGGGCACACCTCGACGCAGGCGTTCTTGCCTTCGCATCGACCGCGATCGACTTGCACCTGCCACGAGCCCGGCGCGGCTTTGCACGCCTCGCCGGGTCGATTCGGATCGGCCGCCGCGCTCTTCGCGAGCGCGGGATTGCGAGAGGGCGGCGTCGCTGCGTCGGGCATGGGCGGAGGGTACTCGAAAGGTTCAGCGCGGCGCGATGACGGCTTTCTTCGCGCGGCCCCACGCGACGAACGCGGCGAGCGCACCGAGCACGAGACTCGGCATCGCCATCGGCGCTTCTCCGAGCACCACGTGCGTGCCCACGGCGCCGGCCATCAGCGCGATCAGGCCGAGCGCGGCCCAGACCGTGAGGGCAGGCTTGATGCGCATCGCCGAGGGGAGGATCAGTCCGAGCGCGCCGAGGAATTCCGCGGTGCCGATGAAGCGGACCACGGCGGGCGCGAAGTGCGTGATCCACGCCATCTTGGTCGCGAGTTGTTCGATGGGTTGCGTGGCTTTCATCGAGCCTGCCATCAGGAACGCTGCGCCGAGAAGCGCCTGAACGACCCAGAGGCCGATGTGGAGTGCCTTGTGCTGCGAGGGGGTCGTCGAAACGTTGGAATCGAGCGTGGTGGTCATGGTGGTGAGTTCCTCGCACCACCATCTAGGCAGTTGCCATTCGTGCTACAAGACGCGCGAAATGAAACAGAGTGTTGCCATTTCGGAAACAATCCCGGGCGACCTCACGGACCTCCGCGCGTTCTGCGCGGTCGTGGATCTCGGGTCGATCACGGCGGCCGCCAAGACGCTTCACGAGACGAAGGGATCGGTCAGTCGTCGCATCTCGCGTCTCGAGCGCGCGCTCGGCGTGGCGCTCGTTCGGCGCAGCCCGCGCCTCGTGACGGTGACCGAGGATGGTGCGGCGTTCCGAGTGCGCGTGGGGCGTGCGCTCGAGATGCTCGACGATGCGACTCACGAACTGCATGCGAATCGCGGGACCCCGCGAGGTTTGTTGCGGATCACGACGCCCGGGGATCTCGGGGCGATGTTCGCGCCGGTCATCGCGCGGTTCTGCGCGAAGTATCCCGACATCCGGGTCGAGGCGATTCTCACGCAAGCGTCGCTCGACTTCGAAGCGCACCAACTCGACATCGCGATTCGCGCGGCGGGCACGCTGCGCGACTCGTCACTCGTGGCGCACAAGATGGTCGAACTCGAGATGGCGTTCTTCGCGTCGCCAGCGTATCTCGCGACCCGCAAGGCACCGCGGCGCGTCGGCGATCTCGCGGACCATCGGGTCGTCGCGATGCGCATCCGTCCCGGCGAGATCGCTCTCGACACGCGCTCTGACGCCGGCGTCGAGGAGCGGGTGGTGCTGAAGCCCGCGATCGTAGTGAACGACAACGAGTTTGTTCGCATGGCTGTGCTCGAGGGCGCGGGGATCGGCGTGCTGCCCATTGCGTTCGCCGAACGCGACGTGGCGGACGAGCGATTGGTGCGCGTGCTCGAGAAACACCGCATCGCTCAGCGTGGCGCGATCTACCTGATGCACTCGTCGTCACCGTTCATGGCGCCGCGGGTGCGCGTGTTCCGGGACTGTCTGATGACCGAGATGAAAGCGCAGTGCGCGACGCAATTGCGGCGGGGGCGGTAGGTACGGGCGGGTGCACGCGTGCGTCCTTCGACTTCGCGGTCGCGCGTTGCTGTCGAAAATTGGCGGACTCGAATCGAGACCACGTAAGGGGCTTCGATAAGAGGTTCCATGACGGCTTCGCGGACATGTTCGGTATGCAGCAAGGGGTTCGAGCCGCGCTTCCGGTTCCAAGCGCAGCACGACGAGGCAAGTGGAGGAGGGGTTCGGTACTTCTGCACGCAGGCGTGTGTTCACGCGTCGATCAAGGACGGTTCGACATCGACTGCATGCTCGGTGTGCGAGAAGCGATTCGTCCCCGAGTTCGCGTTCCAGATGGTCGCGGGGGAAACGGGCGACGTGTTCTTCTGCACCGAGGTCTGCAGGGATCGCGCTTCGCGAGCGCGTGAACAGCGAAGCGGTCCGATCCGCATCGCGGTGTTCAATCACAAAGGCGGCACGGGCAAGACCACGACGTCGGTGAACCTCGCCGCGGGTCTCGCCGAAGCGGGCAAGCGCGTGCTGCTGGTCGACGTCGATGCGCAGGGAAACATCGGCGCGTCACTCGGCATCCGCGGCAATCGCACGATGTACCACGTGCTCGTGCTCGGCGAAGACCCGCGCGAAGCAGCGGTGCCGGTGCGTTCGAACCTCGAAGTCATCACGTCGAACGAAACGCTCGCAGCCGCGGAGCTGTACCTGGCGGGACGGCCGAATCGCGATCGCGTCCTGCGCGAACGAATGATGCCGGCAGACGACTACGACGTGATCGTCCTCGATTGCTCGCCGTCGCTCTCGCTCTTGAATCAGAACGCGCTCGTGTTCGCCGACCACGTGATCATTCCCGTGTCGTGTGACTACCTGTCGCTCGTCGGCGTGAAGCAGGTGATCAAGACGCTCAGCAACGTGCACGAGCACTTGAAACATCCGGTCCGCATCCTCGGCGTGATCCCGACCTTCTACGACAGCAGGCACAAGATCGGCCGCGAAGTCGTGGAGACGCTGCGCGCGAAGTTCGGCGAGCTGTGCATGCCGGCAGTGCGCGCCAACACGAAACTTCGCGAAGCCCCGGCCGCGAAACAATCGATCTTCGAGTACGCGCCGGACTCGGCGGGTGCGGACGACTACCGCGCGGTGGTGAATCGAGTGCTCGAAGCGGCGAGCGCGGGTGTCGGTCGCAGCGCAACGATGTCGCAAATGGAGGTGGCGTGATGGCTCGGGAACCGTCGGAAGGAATTCGTGGGGCGTTGGACAGCGACGAGATCCGCGACGTGTTGCGCGAGACGTTCTTCAGCACCGCGCCCGTGCCCACTGCTCGCGACGAGGAAGCGCTCGTGCCGGCGAAGCGAGCGCGAGGGAAGGGTGCTTCGAGCGTCGACGCGAAGCCGCGGCCCGATCACTACAAGGTGATCTGCATCTCGATGTACACCGAGGACCTGAAGCGTCTCGATGCGGTGGTGAAAGAACTGAAGCGTCGCGGTTACACGAAGGCGAACCGCTCGGCGGTGCTCCGGGTGGCGGTGGATCAGCTCGATCTCGATCGGGTGCCGCGCGGGATTTGACTGGATTTTACCTCACCCCCGCTGCCGCGTGCCCCTCTCCCTCCGTCGCGCGCAATCGGCGCGCGTGGCGCGACGCGACGTCGAGAGAGGGGCTGGAACGATGGTGGCGTTGCGTCGCGTGAGGCGGGGCGAGGGGTGGCGACGATCACGCGCGCCACCTGGCTGGAGCGCAAGTGGGCGAGGGCGAGTGCATACTCAGCGCAGCAGTCG
>CBIHQZ010000219.1:0-8515 GCA_966212315.1 uncultured Myxococcales bacterium | reverse complement strand
TCTTCGTGGTCTTGGGGAAGTTCGCGAGCATCACCGAGACGAAGTCGGCATTCGGCGCCATCCCGCCCGGACCGGGCTGCGCGACCGGCACGTTGTAGCTGCCGGTCGGATGCCCTTGTTCGTATTCGCCGGTCGAGCGCACGTCGACATAGACGTAGCCCTCGTTGGCGATGAGTTCGGCAGCTTCCTTCGGTGACACTCGACGCGAAGACGACATCGTCTCGACTCCTTCGTGGATACCCGCGCAGCGCGGTAGGAGCGAGACTCTGCGACGCGCCCCCGCGAGCGTAAAGCGGCATTCGCGCGGGCTACGGCACCAGCACGAGCTTGCCCACCGTCTGCGCGGATTCGAGCGCGCGGTGCGCATCGGCGACGCGCGCGAACGGATGCGTGGTGACAGTCGCAGGGCGGAGCGAACCGTTCGCGAGCCAGCCGAGCATCTCGGTCATCCCTCGATGGAGGTACTGCTTGCGTTCGAAGAGGTACGAGAGATTGAATGCCATCACGCTGCGATTGCGATTGGTGAGATCGAGCGGCGAGAACCGCGGGGTGCGAAGGAAGTCCCACGCGAGGCGGATCCAATCGAGTCGCCCGTTGTGCGGAAGCATCGAGTGGAAGCCGTAGATCACGAGTTTGCCGGGCGCGGCGAGGTGTCGCTCGCTCTCACGCAACGTCGACACGCCGTTCGCGTCGAGCACGACCTCGTAGCCATCGGGTGCGAAGGCGCGCGCACGAGCCCAGAGATCTTCGCGTGACTTGTCGATGACGAGATCCGCGCCGAGTGCTTCGACGGCTGCGACCTTGTGCGGCGCACCGACGACGCCGACTACACGGCACCCTGCGATGCGCGCCTGTTGAACGAGCGATGCCCCGACGCCGCCGGCGGCCGAGTGCACCAGCACGTTGTCGCCACGATGCGGATGCGCGAGTTCGAAAAGCGCGAACCACGCCGTGAGATTCACCGCCGGAAACGCGGCTGCCTGGAGCACGTCGAGTTGCAGCGGACGAAGCCAGAGCTGATCGCGCGGCACGCACACTTCGGTCGCATACGCGCCGAAACGCGTGACGCCGAAGACGGGATCGCCCGGAAACATGTCGTCGACACCGGGCCCCACCCGCGCCACGGTGCCGGCGAATTCGAAGCCGGGGACGATCGGCCAGCCTACGTATTCTTTCGCCGATGCGTAGAGCCCCATGCGGACCACGCAATCCGCATAGTTCACGCCGATCGCCTCGGTGCGCACCACGACTTCGTCAGCGCGCGGCGTGAGATCGGGGCGTGTCTCGATGCGGAGTTGTTCGTAGCCGCCGGCGCGGTGAACGACGATCGCTTTCAGTGATCGTGCCCGCCGCCCGGACCGTGCGCGTGTCCGTGCGCGAGTTCGTCGGCGGTTGCTTCGCGCACTTCGCGGATCTTCACGTCGAAGTGAAGCGTCACGCCTGCGAGCGGGTGATCCGTGCTCAGCAGCACCGAATCGTCTTCCACGCCCACGACGTAGAGCGTCGCGACTTCACCGTTCGGGCCGACCGCTTCGAGTTCCATTCCCACTTCCGGATCAGGACCATCCGGCAGTTCGGTGCGCGGCACTTTCACGGCGCCGGTCGTCCCCTTCTCGCCGTATCCGTCCTTCGGCGCGACGGTGATCTGGAACGCATCGCCAGTCGATTTGCCGTCGAGTGCGTTTTCGAGCCCTTCGATGATCTGACCCTCGCCATGGAGATAAACCAACGGCTCGTCGCCCTCACTCGAGTCGAGGACTTCGCCTTCGTCGTCGCGGAGGGTGTAGTCGATCGAGACGACGCAGTTCTTCGTGATGCGCATGGGAGTCGTGATTCCTTTCGGCCGGTCGGCGGGCGCACGGGTGTAGCGCGGATTTCGACGCACTCCAATCCCATGTGAAGCGAAGCGCTGCGTCGGCGATCACTCGCCCTTGAACACCGGGGGACGCTTCTCGATGAATGCCGCCATCGCTTCGCCGAGATCCTGCGACTGCAGAAATGCTGCGTTCCACACCGCGACGTAACGAAGCCCGTCGTCGACGGACTTGTCGGCGCAATAGTCCATCACCTGCTTGACGCCCTGCACGACCAGCGGCGGGTTCTCGGCGATCGCGCGCGCCAGCACGTGGGCCTCGCGCACGACGTCGTCGGCGGTCTCGTACACGTCGTTCACCAACCCGATCCGCAGCGCACGCGCGGCATCGATGTCGCGCCCGGTGTAAGCGAGTTCGCGCGTGTGGGCTTCGCCGATGATCCGCGGCAATCGCTGGATGCTCCCGATGTCGGCAACCATCGCGACTTTCACTTCGCGCAGACTGATCTTCGCGTCGCTCGCGGCGATGCGGATGTCGCACGCCGACGCGAGGTCCAGTCCGCCGCCGATGCACCATCCGTGAATCGCGGCGATGACTGGCTTGCGACAACGCGCGACGCGATCACACGCTTGCTGCATCCGTCCGATGAGATCGAGAAGGCGCGTGCGCGCCAGGGCGAGATTGTCGCCCTGGATCAGTGGCCCGAGGTCTGCAGACATCGCGACCAGATCGAGCCCGTAGCTGAAGTGCTTGCCGTCGCCGCGAATCACGATCGCGCGGACCGACTCGTCGCCGTCGAGTGCTGCGAAGAGTTCGGGCATCTCGCGCCAGAAGTCCGGGCCCATCGCGTTGCCCTTGCCGGGGCCGGTGAGAACCACGTCGACGATGCCGTCGTGACGTTCGAGACGGAGCGAGCGGTAGGTGTCGGTCATGAGAAGAAACCTTTCAGCCGTTGCGATGACGTTCACGCGAACTCTTACGCAGCACTGCGCGGAAACACGATCTCCAGATGCGCGCGATGATCGTCGGTGCCCGTGTCGATCGCGCCGTCCATCGACCGCGCCACCAGGCCGATCACGTAGAGACCGAGGCCGCGGGCGTAACGCGTGTCGCTCAGCGACTTGAGCGTGAGCTGCCCCTCGCGCGAGAAATCACGATCGTCCGGACCGAACGGGCTTCCTTCGTCATCGAGCGAGATCGTCACGTGCGTGTCGTCCGCGGTCATCGCCACGCGCGCCGCACGGCCGCGGGGAACATGCTGGATCACCAGGGACACGAGATTGTCGCAGAGCGTCTCGACGGCGCTCGAATCGCCCATCACCGCAGCCGCGCCCGAAAGGTCTTCGTACTCGAACGCGATCCCTGCTTCCTCGAGCAGCGCGCCGAAACGACGCACCGACTGCGCCATGAGGTCACCGATCGCAACCGGCATCGACGCGTATTCCGAACCGACCGGATCGGCTTCGAGTCGCGCGATCGCCACCTGATTCTCGACCATCCGCAGCACCTGCTCGGACGAGCGCCGCATGTCGGACAGCGCTTCGAGCGCATCGCGATCGTCGGGTGATACGGCCAGCTCGAGATAACTGAGATTCGCCAGCAGCGCCGCGACCGGGTTTCGCACGTCGTGCGCCATCAACAACGTGAGATCACGTTGCGCGGCCAGCCACGCGCGGAGTTCATCGGATCGGTCGGACGCTGCCATGAGCCGTTGATCCAGCCTCGCACGGCACGCACGCGGCTCGCCAGCCGCACGCAGCGTGCATCGCACTCACGTCAGGAAGGGATTGGTCTTGGCTTCGCGATCGATCGTCGTCGAGCGGTCGTGCCCGGTAACCACCATCGTGTCGCCGGGCAGCGTGAGGAGCCGTTGCTTGATGGAGTTCAGGATCGCGTCGTGATCACCGCCCCACAGATCGGTACGACCGATGGATCCCGCGAAGAGCGTGTCACCGGCGAAGAGCACATCGCGGCCTGATTCGTTGCGGCAGTGAAAGCAAACGCTCCCCGGTGTGTGACCGGGGGTGTGGATCACTTCGATCGCGAGCCCGCCGGCGCTCACGACTTCGCCATCGGCGAGGAAGCGATCGAGTTCGGCGGCGTGTGGCGCACGGATTCCGAGCAGCTGACCTTGAATGCCGAGCATCTTGTAGAGCGTGAGATCGCCTTCGTGGATGCGCGCGCTCGCTTGCGTCGCCACTTGCACCGCATGGGTCGCGCCCACGTGATCGATGTGCGTGTGCGTGTGGAGCATCGCCCGCGCCGTGAGTCCATGCTTCGCGAGCGTCGCGAGAATGCGCGCTTCGTCGCCGCCCGGATCGATGACGATCGCGTCCTTGGTGGTCTCGTCGCCGAGGATCGTGCAGTTGCAGCCGAGCGGGCCGACCGCGAAGGTTTCGATGATCATCGCCCGCGCATCCTGCATCGGCGGGCGCGTCGATGGCAGGGAGAATCGAGTGACGAGTTCGAGCGATTGCGCGCGGCGTCAGCACATCCGTACGCGTGATGCGCCGTTGCCCTTCACCGCATCGCGTGATGACCTCGAGGCCATCACCGATGCAGCCGCTCTATCCAAGCGTTCATGTCAGCGTCTCGATCGCTCGCACACCCGCCGAGGTCTATGCGTACTGCGCCGATCCACGAAATCTCCCCGCTTGGGCCAGCGGGCTTGCCGCCGGTTCGGTCACGCAGGTCGGCGACGCGTGGCAGGCCGATTCGCCGATGGGAAAGATTCGAATCGCGTTCGCGCCGCGCAACACCTTCGGCGTGCTCGACCACGATGTCACGCTCCCCGACGGGGTCACCGTTCACAACCCGTTGCGCGTGCTTCCGAATGCGGACGGCAGCGAAGTGGTTTTCACGCTCTTTCGCCGGCCCGAGATGAACGACGCGCAGTTCGCGCATGACGCCGCCTGGATCGAACAGGATCTCGCGCGATTGAAACAGCGACTCGAACAAGGCTGAGCGCCGCGTTCACTCGCGCGTGCGCCATCGATCGACGAGTGTGCCGAGCACGCCGCCGAACACGATGTGCGCGAGCACCATCGACGTCGGTCGGCCTGGACGATCGTGATGCGGGGCCGACATCAACCCGAGCGCGGGAATCCAACCGGCGTAACTGCCGAGCCAGATGAGCGTCCCGAACGTCGAGCCGACGAGCGGCGCAGCGAATCGATGCGCATGCCGCGGTCGCCAGCCGAGCGAGAACATCGCACCGGCCGTCGCGCCGAAAGCAAAGTGGGCAACGGTCGCGAGCACGTCGGTCGAGGTGCGGTCGAGATTTACACCGAACGCGCCGAGCATCCGCTGGGTGAGTTTCTTCGGCGGCAGCTTTCCCATCAGTCCGACGCGTTGCGCGAGCACCATGGCACCGCTCATCGCGGCCGTGGCCACGAGCCCGGCGATGGCGCCTTCCGCGATCTGCTCGAAGAGCGACAACTCGACGACCTCGTCCGACGACACGCGCGCGGGCCCGCTGGGAACATGCTTTTCGACGAAGTGTGCGACCGGGGTGCTCATGCTGCTCATCGTCAGCGATCGATGCACGCCGAGCGCCATGGCCGGCGGAGCGCGGGTTCTACAGCTGGCCCAAAGACGAACCGCGACGCGGGGTCTACTCTGCCGCCATGAACGAACGCGTTACGAAGTCGCGCGCGCTCGCACTCGGCACCGTCTCGTCCTGCGTCGTGCTCGCAGCGGGCGGGTTCGCGCAGTGGGTCGGATGGGGCACGACCTGGCTGCGTTCGCGCGAACTCTACGCCGGCATCGTCGCGCTCATCGTCATCGCCATCGCCCGCCCGTGGATCGATGCCATCGCAAAACGCGTCGATGCCTCACGCGGTGTCGGCGCAGTGTGGGCCGGATGCGCGGCAGGTTCGGTCGGCCTCGCGGCCGCGCTCGCGGTGCACCTCGATCACGTCTTCAACTCGTCGTATCGCTTCCTGCATCCGTACGGATCGTTCTGGGAGCTGGAACCCGAGACGTTTCTCGCGCCCGTTGCCGCCTTCGTCTTCGCGACCGTCTTCGCGTTCCGCCCCGCGCACCGATTGCCCGACTCGCGCCGCGCCGCGTTCGTCGTCGCGGCGGCGGCCGGCATCCTGTGCGCGTTCGCGACCGTCCGCGCCGCGCGGTTTCCATCGGTGCGCGACTACGCCGCCTCGCTTCCCGTCGTCGGATTCGTACCGTCGCTGCAGGGCGCGACCGCGAATCTGCCCGCGCAAATGGAGGACAACCGCTCGGCGCGCTTCGACGATGTGCGCGTCGGTCCGTACACGCTGCGACGATTCCGATTCGAGGTCGGATGGCACTGCGTCCCGATGCTCGCGACCGATCCGGACACGCTGCCGCGCCAGATCGACCGCACCGGCCTTCCGATCGTTCCGTGCGATGCGTCGGTTCTTCGCCGCGACGAAGCGCATCACATGCTTCTGCTCGATGCCACCGATGGCGATTACTACGGCCCCGGCCCGGTTGCATTCGACGCACGCTCACTCGTCGCGATCCGCGAATTCGCCCTCTCGAATGCGCGCGTCGCCGACCGGCTCGCGGTGCCGCGGAGTTGGATCGGCGGGCTCTGGATCGTCGTCGCGATGGCGGCGGTCGCGTTGCTGCGTTCGCGTCGTCCGCTGCGCTGGCTCGCGCAACGGCATCGCTGGCGTGCGGGCACGCTTCGCAGCGATCACCGCATTCATTTCGAAGACGGCAGTGCTGCGATCCCGGCGCCGATTTCGGTGTCCGCATTGCAGGCCGGCCCGGTGATCGTGCTCGACACCGGCAGCGAAGCAGCCGGCGCACCGTTTCGCGATCGCGCCGCCCTCCCGGTGCTCGACGCCGCGAATCTCGCGTTCGGAGATGTGCTCGCCCACGAGAACGCGCTTCGCGAATCGATCACCGCCGATGGGCTGTTCTCTCTCACGCTCGGACTCGGAGCGGCCGGCATTGTCGCCGCCGCGGCCACCACGGGCATCGTATTCTGAGCTGCGATCTCGATCGCGGGACTACGGCATCTGCTGCTGCGGCGCGGCCTGCACTTCCGGCATCGCGGTGAGCCCCACATCGACCTCCATCGTCTGTCCGCCGCGTTGCACGACGACGTGCGCCTGATGCCCGATCCCGGCCACCGACGCGAGCCACGGAAGGTCGCTCGAGTTGCGAATGTCGCTCGTGTCGAAACGCCGGATCACGTCGCCCGGACGGATGCCCGCACTCGCCGCCGGACCGGTCGGCTCGACGTCGACCACCAGCGCGCCGTGCGTGTCGGACAGGTTCAACGCCGCGCGCGCCTGCTCGTCGACCTCGCGGACGGCCAGACCGAGCCACGAGCGGATGACGCGACCATATTGCCGCAGCTGCGGAAGAATCGTCGAGATCATGTTGATCGGAATCGCGAACCCGATCCCCTGCCCGGCGCGATTGACCGCCGTATTGATGCCGATGACTTCGCCGCGAAGATTGAGCAATGGTCCGCCGGAATTACCGGGATTGATGCTCGCGTCGGTCTGGATGAACGAGTAGTAACCGGCCGGATCGAGCGGCACGTCGCGCCCGGTGCGGCCCATCGCGCTCACGATTCCCGACGTCACGGTTTGCGCCAATCCGAAGGGATTTCCGATGGCGAGCACCCAGTCGCCGACTTCGAGTTGATCGCTGTTCCCGAGCGGCGCCGGGGTGAGCGGCACGCCCGCCACGCCCTTCAATCGCAACAACGCCACATCGACGCGCGAATCACGGCCGATGAGATCCGCGCCGAAACGACGCCCGTCGTCGAGTTGGACCTCGATGAGCGCGGCGCCTTCGACCACGTGATTGTTGGTAAGAATCTCGCCGTTCGAATTGATCAGGAATCCCGTTCCGAGTCCGCGCGAGATGCGTTCACGCGGGTTCACGAAGCCGTATTGCATCCCGACGGTTTCGACGTGCGCGACGAAGATGCTCACGACCGAGGGACGCAGCCGGCGAACGAGTGGCGCGAACGATGACGGTGTCCCCGGCAAAGGTCCGCCCGCGACTGGAGCGGCCACCGCGCCACCATCTCCGAGCGCGGCATTCGCGGCCGGCGACATTCCCGATGCATCCGTGACCGTCGGCGGCGGAGGCGCTGGCGGGAGCGCTGCGGTGTTCGTGGGCGACGCGTTCGACGGCAGCGCGATCGGCCGTTCTTCTTTGTTGGCAGGGGGACGCCGGCAACCGCTCGATGCAGCGATGGACGCGGCGGTCAGCGTCGCGAAGGTTGCGGTCACGACGAGCGAGGACACCGATCGCGACATGGGCACGGGTTACTTTCCTTGTGTCTGGCGCCCGGCAATTTCCACGTACCGCATGCGCAGATCGACGAGCACCTGATTGAGCAGGCGCTCTTCTTCGCCGGTGAGGTTCCCCTTCGTCTTGGTCTGCAAGAGCGCGAGCAGATCGATGGTCTGCCGCGCGAAGGGGAGATTCACGGCGTGGCGGACACCGTCGGGCTCGGGGATCACACCGAGCGAAGCCAGCACGGTGGTCGAGAGCGACAGCACGAACGTATTGAAATCGAGCGGCGGCAGCGCCTCGTCGAGGTGCTCGTCGTCGTGTTCGTGTCCGGGTTCGTTACGATCGGTCGCCATGCGATGCGGGTAGCACGGCCGTTGCCAGGCGCACAATGCCGGCCATGCTGGGTTCGAAGGCCCGGCACTGCACCGGGCCCGCGGAGATCAACCTGCGTCGTC
>CBIHQZ010000218.1:0-8533 GCA_966212315.1 uncultured Myxococcales bacterium | reverse complement strand
ACGCCCGCGGAGCGCATCGCGCGCGCGCGTCGTGCGGAGCAGATCCTGCGCGACTGCTCCGACGGCGAAGCCTTCGGTCAATCGTGGATCTCGCACGCACTCGGCGTGGTCGTCGGCGGCGTGTCGAGCATCGTGCTGGCGGCGGCGTTCGAGCAGCAGTGGTACTGGGTGCTCACGAACTTCGCGACCAGCATCCTCTTCAACGAGATCCAAGTGCTCACGCAGCCGATGCAGCTCGTCGCGGATTACCAGACGTATCAGCGCGATCGTTGGCGCTCGCTCGCGGACGGTCGCGTCGTGCGGCGACGATCCGATGTTCGGGTGGTGCCGACGCTCATGCCGGGCGGCGCGGGTGTGGTGGTGGTGTTCTGAGGGCTGGTGCTGCTCTGAGGGTGGCGCTGTTCAGAGAGAGTCCTGCCGTTACCGCACCGATCATCCTGAGCGAAGCGCCGAGTCTTCGCACCGAGCACGGATTCGCGCATCGCCCGCGATCGCCATATCGCCCTCGGCGCGATTTGCGCATCGATTGTCGATCGCCCGTTCGATCCGAGCGCGGCTCCCGCATCGCCCGCGATCGCCCTTTCGATCTGCACCGGCATTCGCGCATCGTTTTCGATCGCCCCTCGCCGGTGGATCGCCCGCCGTGCCCCGGGCGGATCGGACGCTCCCGGTCGCAGGGGCTGAACTCGAGTCCGCGCGTTCGAAAAGGCCGGTCGGCCGCCGGTCCGACATCGAAAGCAGTGAGAACTCATCGTTCGATCGCTTTCAAAGCATTGAATTCAATCGGTCATGACCGATTCATGGTCGTCGAGTCTCTGACTGCATCGTTGCGGTCGCATCGTATCGTCTTGTAGTCATTGAATTGAGCCAATGACTGACGATACATAGTTATTTGCTCGTTGCAGCCAGTGATGCAGCTGCGATTGTAGGGTGCGTGTTTCTCGTATCTGAGCACTGCGATCAATCGCGGGCGAACTTGCTCTTGATGGACGATCACTTCTAGCCTGCATTGCGACGACCGACCTCGAGCCCGCGGAGTTCCCCGATGGCGACCAATCTCATCGTCCCCGACCCGCTCCCCGATCTCGATCACCCGCGTGGCCGTGAGGCGCTGGAGCGATTGCGACCCACGCTTGCGGCGATTCCTCCGAAGGAGATCAAACCGCTCAACGTCGACCCCGTCGTCGCGACGACCCGTGTGCTCGGTGCCATCCCGAAGATCGCAAAGCACCGCGAGGCGATCGCACGCGCTTGCAACGACGTCGATCTGGGCGCGATCGACGATCTCGAGGATCGCGTCTACGCCTTCCTCGTCACGAACGCGGAATTCAACACCTCGTACCGCGAGATCGATCACACCCTGCGTGCACTCGTCCCGAAGGCGATGGCGGATCGTCGTGCCCTCAACGCGGCGCTGAAGCTGCTCGTCGCGATGAACGTCGTCCCGGCTGCGAATCTGCCGAAGCTGCATGCGCGCCGCGGACACCTTCATCTCGCGACCGATCTTCTCGTGGCCACGAGCTTCCTCGACACGAACTGGTCGCGCGTCGGCGACAAGGTGCCGTTCGCGCGCGAGGCACTGACGCATGCGATCGGCGCGGCGGAGGAGATCGAGCGTCTGGTAGGGCTTCGCGCGTTGACACCCGTGCGCCCGAAGGAGGTCGTCGACTTGCGGCTTCGCGCATGGACGCTGGTCGATCGCGGTTACGAAGAAGCGCGACGCGGCATTTCGCACGTGCGCTGGCATCACGGCGACGCGGAGTCGATCACGCCTTCGCTGCGCACGCACGGCGGACGGAAGAAGAAGAGCGATCCGCAAACAGAGGGCGCGAGCGAACCGCCAGCGACCGCACGGTCGTCGCAATAGTCATCGCGCGGCGGACGAATCAGGTCGCGCGAAACCAAAAGTCTCGGGAGTGCCCCTCTTCGGACGACACTCCCGGATTCGATTGCGGAGTGTCGTTCGGGGAGGGGCGAGTGAATGCAGCGGATGCAGCGATGGGGAGGGGTCTGCGCGACTGCGCAGCAACGCCTCAGTGCGGCATCTGCATGCCACGCTGCTGCAGCTGGCGACGGATCTGTTCCATCACTTCGGGCGGGATGCTTGCGTCGCTGGGCGCGGCATTGGCGGCAGGAGCCGGCGCAGCGGGCGCACCGGCATCGGCCGACGGAACGGGCGTCTGCACACTGCTCGGATCGAAGTCGATCTCGCCCGAGTGCGAACGTCCGAGCGAGTACACCGCGTCGTTGCCGGCGCGCTGCACGAACACTTCGCTCTCGCCATTGTTGCTACCGAGCTTCAGCGTGACGGGCTCGCCGTTGTCGACCGCGATGGTCACGCGCGGGCTCGCATCGGTGATCCCGCTGTTCGCACCGGCGGCCGCGAAGTCCGTGGCGCGCAGTTCGAGCAGGTTCGTCACCGTCTGGTTCAGACGCGCGGTGTCGAGTCGTTCGATCGCGGGGTTCGCCGCGGCGGGAGTCCACGTGTCGCCATTGCGATCGAAGTGGAACGTGCCGCGCGGATTGACCCATTCGACCGAGCGAATGTGGCCGCGCTCGAGGTGCGTGACCTGACGATCGCGCCACTCGCGCGGTTCCTTGCTGAGCGAGAAGCGGATCGAGCGGTCGACGCGGTACACGATCGGCCCCGACGTTCCTCGCACGGCCGTTCCCCCTTCGAGGTTCTTGCCGACGAAGAGATCGAGCTGATTCGCGCCGCCGTGGAAGAGCTGCACGTGGATCGCGTGCGCCGAGTCGACTTCCATCTCGTCGTGGCTCGCGGGTTCGCGCGAGGCGATCGACGCCACGTGCATTTCCGAGAGCGCTTCGAGCGCGTCGTTCACGGCTTGTTCGTCGGCCGGACCCTGCGCGGGCTGCGCCATGGTCCAGTGGTTGTCACGCTTCGAGAGTTCCACCGCCGGCGCGTTGCCGGGACGCTGGATCACGATGCGGTCGATCTGCGCGCGATCGATGCGATGCCAGGGATCGGTGACCCGGTCGCTCCCCCCTTCGTTGCCCTTCGCGTACGTGAGGTACACGCCGACGCCGAGGAGAACCAGAACACCCAGTGCAATGTAGAGACGCTTGTCCATCGATCAGCTCTTCGCCGTGCCGGTCTGCGGTCCGTAGACCTTGTTGTAGTCCTTGCGCCGCTTGCGACGCATCGACGTGATCGCGAGCCCGATCGCTCCGATCGCGAGCGGCAGCACGAGGATCGCGCCCCACTGGAACGCGGCCTTGGCGCCGTTGCTGACGTCCGCGCGCAATTGCGGCTCGCTGGTGTCCTTCGCGCGAACGGCCAGCAGGTCCATGTCCTGCGAGAGCCAGTCGAACGTGTTGAACAACAGCGTGAGGTTCGCCGGACGCGCGCCGCCCGAGATCTGCGCGAGGGTGCGCAGCGTGTCGAGCGAGAAGACGTTGCCCGCCGAGATGACGAGCAATCGCGCGTCGTGTTCGGCGCGCTCGGGGACGTTCGAGTTCGTCGGCACCGCGGGGGCACCGCCATCCGCGGACGCTGCCGGTGCGTGACCCGCGAACGCGCTGCGGAAGCGACCCGAGAGCGACACGCCCACGGTGTACGGCCCGTGCTGGCTCGCGTTCTCGAACAGTTCACGACCGCGCTGGAGCAGTTCGATGATGTTCAGATCGAAGTCGCTGGTGCGCTGGATCGAGCGAGGCCCCGAGCGCGCGAAGATCTGTGCCGTGCCGCCGGCCGTCGTGCGCGCGCTGCTGTTCAGCGTGATCGACGACGGATACGGCGCGACGAACTCCGGAAGCCGGAACACCGCGGGGAACGATGGATCGAGACCACCCAGCGTTCGCAGATCGCTCTCGCTCGGCTGACCGCTGATCGCAGTGATCGCCGGCCAGGTGAGCAGTCGGACGCGCCCACCCTGACGGCCGATGCGCACGGACGCATCGGTCGATCGCGGATCGAGCACCACGTCGGTGTTGATGTGGATCCCGTAGCCATCGAGCCAGTCGTTGAGATGGTTCTCGGACGCAGTCCCGTTCGCTTGCGTCGGATCGGTCGAACCGAAGTTCACGCCGCCCGCGAAGAGCGCGATCGAGCCGCCGTGCATCAGGTACTCGTCGAGACGTCGCAGTTCGCGATCGTTCAACTGACGCTGCGGGTTCGCGATGATCAGCCCCTTGATGTCCGTCGGCACCGCCTGGTCGCCGTTGGAGAGGTTGATCGCACGCGTGTGATACGTGATGCGTTCCTGCTCCATCACCTGCGGCAGGAACTGCATTCCCTCTTCGGGGGTCAGTTCGCCGTGACCGGTGAGGAAGCCGATCGTGCGTTCACGCTGTGCTTCGGGCGTCGTGAGGTTCTTCACGATCGACGAGATCTCGTACTCGAGACCCTGCACGCCCGGCGGAAGGAACTCGATCTTGTCGCGACGTCCGAGGTACTCGAACGACACGCAGCGATAGACTTCCATCACCTGCGCCTGCTGCGCGTTCACGTCGACCGACTGGAGCGCCTGCTTGGTGCAGCCGGCGGCATCCGCGTCGTGACGGCGGGCGTCGGTGTCGGTCGCCACGAAGTGCACCGAGACGTGCCCGTGCGAGATCGACCGGTACTCGTCGAGTTGATCACGCAGGAACCGCTCGTCGTCGTTGGCGGGCGGCGGCTGGTTCGGCGTGAAGTACACGGTCACGGTGAGCTGGTCGTGCAGACCGCCCACGATGCGACGCGTGCCGTCGGAGAGGGTGTAGAGCTGCCGCTTCGTAAGGTCCCAACGGGCGAAGAAGCGGATGGCGAGGACGTTCACCAGCACCAGCGCCACCACGACGACGGCGAGGAAGACGAACGACTCGGTCTGTGCGCGCGATTTGCGTTCCATGACGAATCAGCTCCAACGACGGCGGTCGAGCGATCGTGCCGTCGCGAGAAGGCACGCACCGATGACCGAGAGGAAGAAGATCACGTTGCGTGAGTCGATGACTCCGCGCGCGATCGATTTGAAGTGGTAGTCGAAGCAGAGGTACTCGAGGATCGTCGGCACTTTGCTGGTGCCCATGAAGATCAAGCCCTTGTCGATCAGGAAGAAGAAGTAGCCGAGGAAGAACGTCACGAAGAACGCGCTGATCTGATCGCGCGAGTACGACGAGACGAGCATTCCGATGGCGATGTACGCGCCGCCGCCGAGCAGCAGGCCGATGTAGCCGCCGATCACGGGACCCATGTCGAGATCGCCCATGCGTCCGACGACGAGCGGGTAGATCACGGTCGAGAGCACGGTCACCGAGAGCAGCCCCATCGCGCCGAGGAACTTGCCGAAGATCACTTCGGCGTCGCGGACCGGCATCGTGATGAGCAGTTCGATCGTGCCGAGGCGCCGCTCTTCCGCGAACGTGCGCATCGAGATGGCGGCGCAGAGCAGCGGCATCAGCCACGACATCGCCGCGAACAACGGCTGCAACGTGGCGCGGCGAAGCACCAGGAAGCCGAAGAGGAAGAAGAACAACACGCCGAGGAGCAGCGTGAAGACGCCCATCACGATGTAGCCGATGGGCGAACTGAAGTACGCCCAGAACTCGCGTGCCGCGATGGTGAGTGTGTTGCCGGCCGGCGTGCCGACGGCGCCCTTGAGCGCGCGTCCAGCAGGTGCCGCGGCGGTTTTCGTGTCAGCCATGGCGCCCGTTACTCCTTGGAGCTTTCCGACGAGGCCGACTCTTCGTCGCCGTCATCGTCTTCGTCGTCGTCTTCTTCGTCATCGTCGTCGTCCGCAGCGTTCGCCGCCGGCGTGCCCTTGCGAACACCCGCCGCGTCGAGACGCGCACCGGCGTCGGAGCCGACCGTGAGTTCGCGGAACACTTCCTCGAGCTGCACCACGTCGCGGCGCAGTTCGAGAAGCACCCATCCCTTGTCGACCGCGAGCTGGAACAACTCGCGTCGGAGATCGCGATCGTGCGGCGCCACGAGCTGCACCACGTGCTCTTTTTCGTCCGAGGGGAGCTCTTTCACCTCGGCGCCCTTCACGGCGCTCTGCAGCGTGTCGACGACTTCCGCGATCGGAAGGCCGCCCGCCGAGCGGTTCGGTCCACCGGCGCCGATGGCGCGCGCCTGCTCGTCGAGATGAAGGATGTAACGCGCCTTGCCCGAGCGCGACGCGAGGTCGCCCGGTCCGCCGTCGGCGACGATCTTGCCGCGCGACACGATGATCACGCGCGGGCAGCTCGCTTCGACTTCGGCGAGATTGTGGGTCGAGAGGAGCACCGTGCGATCACGACCGATCGCCTTCAGGTACTCGATGAACTCGGCCTTCTCGTTCGGGTCGAGGTCGCTCGTCGGCTCGTCGAGAATGAGAATGGGCGGATCGTGGAGCAGCGCCTGCGCAAGTCCGACACGCTGCCGGTAACCGTGCGACAGCTCGCCGATGTCCTTCTGCAGGGCATCGCCGAGGCCGCAGACGTCGATCACCTTGCGGATGCGGGACTTGCGCTCGCCTTGCGGAATCGCGCGGAGGTTCGAGGCGAAGTCGAGGTACTCGATCACGCCCATCTCGGTGTAGAGCGGCGCGCGCTGCGGGAGATACCCGATCACGCTGCGAGCCCCGAGCGGGTTCTCGAACACGTCGTTCCCGCCCACGATCGCGGTCCCCGAGGTCGGCGCGATGAAGCAGGTGAGAATGCGCATCGTGGTGGATTTCCCGGCCCCGTTCGGACCGAGAAAACCGACCACTTCGCCTTTGCGAATACTGAAGTTCAATCGATCGATCGCGCGAGAGCCTCGGTAGCTCTTCGTCAGGTCACGCGCTTCGATCATTACGTCGCTGGCCATCGGCTCCCCTTCACGGAAGTGGGTTGTCGGCACGGACGTGCCTGTTTCGGCGCACGGGCGCGCCTGTAGCGCATGGTCCCAGGTGCCGAAACGGCGCGGAGAATATCCAGGGACCCTTGCAAGTCAACGTTTGCTGCGTGGTTCCGGCGCGCGAACTCACAGCATTCCGCGTCTATTCCGTGCGGGTGATTTGCGCGAAGCACATGCGCGCGGTCGCATTCGGAAGCGAGACGGAGGCTCTCTCTCGCGTAGAATCACCCGACGATGCGCGGCGCATCCATTCTCGCAGCGACCCTCGTGACGGCGTGCGTTGCCACCGGCTGCAACCCAGCGCGCTGGATTTCGGTTTCGCGCGAGGGAAACATCACGGTCGGTCCGCCGGGCGCCGCGACCGCATCGGGTGGCGCGTCGCGAACCGATCGGATTCCGCCGCCAGAGCGCCATGTCGCGCACTCCGCATTCGACGACTGGCAACCGCCGCCGCTCGGCGTGCTCCCACCCGATGGAATTCTCCGCAATTCGTCGACGCCCGTCGCGATGCAAGCGGGCGCGCTCGCGCTCTTGCTGCGCGCATCGGACTCGCTGGTTCCGTCGTGGGGCGGTGACTTCTACCTTCGCATCGACCTGCGCGCCGGGCTTTCCAACGAACATCCGCCGGCACGAGACATCGCGATCGTCATCGATCCGAGTGACCGCGATTCACTGGTACGTGAAAAGAGACTCGCAGCGAGTCTCTTCGAGACCCTTCGCCCCGGCGATCGCGGCACCATCATCACGACCGCGGCCGGACAGACGCTCGTGCCGCTGGTCCCGTTCGCCGGCGTACCGCTGCTGATCGAACGCACGCGCCGGATCGAACGCGCCGACGCGAACACGATCTCGCTCGCCGACGCGCTCGAACAAGCCGCTACGCTCCTCGGCGCGGGCCGCCAGGAAGACGCGCGGATGCGGCGGCTCATCGTGCTCTCGGGCAATCGCGCGTTGATCGACGCCGAGTCGCGCGATTGGATCAACGCGGCGACCGAAGGGCACATCGATGTCTCGCTGGTGCCTTTCACGCGCTCGGCTTCGGAACGTTTCGAACGACTGCAACTCACGACGCAAGCGATGGCGTTGCCGGTGCCCGAGAACGACGATGCGCACGAGCACGAGACCATCACCGAACTCTCCGCCCTCCCCGACATGCCGGTGCTCGCGCAGAACGTCCTCGTCTCGATCGATTCGCTGCCGGGTCCGACGCATCTGATCGAAGCCGCCGGCGCGCAAGCAGTGTGGACGCCCGAAGGTGGCGAGGTTCCGCTCGGCGACGTGCGCGCGGGTGAAGACCGGACGTTCGTGCTGCGCGGACTGGTTCCGTCGTGGCGACAGGGTTCGCCGTACGAGATCGCATTGCGCGTGCGCTGGCAGGACGAGCACGGCGCGCATCATCAGTCGGTGTCGTTCACCGCGCAGTACTCGGGTTCGCCCGAGGAGTACGCGGAGTCACGCCACGGCGACGTGCTGCAGTACGTGTCGCTGTTGAACACCCTGTCGACCGTGCAGGCCGCTCTCACCCGCGATGACCGCGTCATGTTCCAGACGCTGCAGCGTCCGGCGTTGATTCAGTCGCGTTCGCTGATGGCCTACGCGGCGGAGCATCACGACGAGATCATGGGCGCACAGGCGGCGCTGCTCGAAACGCTGCTCCGATCGGCACCGACGACGTGGTGGGCACGCGCGGATTGAGTGCGGCGGCGGGTGTCC
>CBIHQZ010000217.1:0-8541 GCA_966212315.1 uncultured Myxococcales bacterium | reverse complement strand
GATCACGCGCACCCGCGCGCCGGGCTGGCTCGCCAACTCTGGGTGCGGACCGATCGCGCGGTGACCGAATCTCACGCGCGCGCCGTCGTCGAGTGAGATCCAGCCGAGTCCGTCGGCGGTGTCGAACTCGAGAATGCGCCCGGGAAGTTCGTCGTTCGGAGACATGGCGTTTCGAACGAGAGCCGTATGGGAGCGGTCGTGCGAATGCAAGGCGTCGCATGCGAGCGGGGATCGGCGGCGGTCTCGCGAGCGCCCGTTGCTTCGGTTTTCGCGCGGCTCGTTGTTTTCACTGCGCTGCGTGTCGACCTCTGGTACGCGGCGATCGAGGACGCGACCACGCTTGCCCGACATTTCCGGTCGCGTCTTCCGTTCCCGTGCCGCATTCGATCGTGGGATACGGTGACCGTCGGCGAGCTGTTCAACAACGGCGCGATGAGCCCGTGGTGGTTGGCGGTTGCTGCCGTGGCGAGACGCGATTGGCTACCTGTTCGGTGCGCGGATCGAACTCGCGTTCGTCGATCTCGATGACAAGGCGTTCGCGATGCGCAGGTAGCCAATCTGCGGCACCACCTCGCTTGCGACCGCGTTCACAACCGCGGGCACCCGCTCATCGATCGCACGACGTCCGCGATCCGTCGCAGCGCCTCCGCGTCGGGCTCCGCTTCGTACGACGCACTCGCTGCCGACCGCGCTGCGAGCGCCGCGTGATCGGATGCGCCCGTGCGCGCGTTCTTGATCGCCGCATGCGCGACATACGCCGCGTGGGCCGCTGCATACAGCGCACCGGCACCGTACGCGTCGGATGCCGCCAAGTCGTTCGCGCGTTTCGTCGCGGCGCGTCCCGCCTGGTAGCACGCGGATCCATTCGCCACGACCCCACGCATCGGCGGCGTCGAGCGCAGCGGTCGCGATCGCTGCGTCGTTCGCATCGAGACGATCTCGCGCGGTCCCCGCGCCCGCGGCGGCGACGCGTGCGCCGAGTTGCGCATCGACGCCCACGAGAATGCGCAGGAGCGGCTCGGGGGCGTCACACGACGCCCATCCCGCGGCACCTTCGCGTTCCCACTGCACTGCCAACGAGAGCGGAATGCTCCCTTCGTAGAGCGCAGAATCCATCGCTGCGATCACGTCGGGCACGGCGGGCACGGCGGTCATTCGATCGTCACGCTACCCGTTTCGCGGCACGGGTTCGCGGGCGATGACACGATTCATCTGCATCCGGCTGACCACACACGCGTCACGCGACGAGGTCCGCGACGCGATCGACACCGGCAATGCGCACTTCGATCCGCGCGACGCCAGCATCGACGCCAATCCGCTGAATGAAGGCATCGCGAACGCTACGAGACTCGCGTGTCCGATGAAGCGCGAGCATCCTCGCCAGTGTCTTCGACGCGCATTCGCGGCGGCAACAACCTGACGCCCCCGCATCGCGGGCACTCTTCTGCGTGGCGCGGAATGCGAGCGCCGCAACGTGGGTCGCCGCACGTTACCCGTACGAACGAGTCCCCCGCGAAGAACGCCACGAGCGGCGTACCGAGCACGGCCGCGAGCCACACGGCTCCGTTGCCGATGTCGAGTCGATCGAGAAGCGGCACGAGGCCGATCCCCACGACGACGCCCGCCATGCATAGTGGCCCCGCCAACGACCGGCGCAACCGCGGCACCTCGCGTCCGGCGTTCCAACGCTCCGGCATCGCCATCGCGATCGTCACCGCACGCTTGCGCTCGATGGGCGCCGGCCACTCCGACTCGTCGGGGATCTCGAGACGCGCATCGAGTTCGTCGGTCGCGAGCATGTCGAACGCGGCGCGGAAGGCATCGGCTTGTGTCGGCTCCAAAAGCTTCTCGATGCGGCGCGCCTCGGCGGCCGTCGTTCGGCGCGTTCGCGCGTGCGCGGCCAGCAGGAACGCCATCGCGAGCGGACCGAGGTAGCCGAGTTTCTGGTGCGACCACTGCGTTGACTTCCAGTCGCCCGACGCGCGGTACCGATACGCCGCGTTGGTCGTGAGCACGCCGAAGCCGAGATACACGGTCGTCAGGTCGGTGAGCTTTTCCTCGAGGTCGCGGTCTTCGACTTCGAGTTCGTTCACGCGGCGGAATGCATGCGCGACTTCGTGGGCCATCGCCGCGACCACACCGTCGGCATCGCCGAGCTGCGATTCGTTGACACCGAAGTAGCAGCGCTTGCCTTCGATCCCAGCGAACCACGCCGCCGCGCCACTGTGTTCGACACGCATCTCGAGTCCGAGGCCGAGCAAGCCTTTCTGCGGCGCGTCGTCTTCGAATCGCTCCACCACCGCTTCGAGATCGGTAAGCCCCGCGTAGGCGAACAGCCGTTGCGCGAGGATCGCAACCCCTTCGGCCGATGGATGCCACTCGTCGGGGAAGTCGCGCTCGGTCGGTTCGATCAGCGGGGCGCGAACGAACCATTCGTATCCGCACGCGTCGACGAGATCGGCGAGCCAGATGACGAGGCGCTCGCGTTCCGCGCGGTCGGGAAGGTCGCTTTCACCCACGGCGGGCAGGGTACCGCGAGGTGCGACGTCGCGGCGGTCGAACGAACCTCCCGTTCACTGCGAGCTTCGCGCAGGCGAAGCTTCGGACGCGTTGCCGCGGCTTCCAGCCGCCGGGAACACCGAACGGGAACACCGAACGGGCACGGGCAGGGGACCTCTTCACCCCTGCGGGTCGGGCTCGCTCGATTCCATCAACCGCTTGGCGACGTGTTCACCGAGGCTCGCGACGAGCAGTGCCCACACCGCGTCGTGCACGCGCGCGCGGTCTGCCTCGTCGTCGTAGCGAAACTTGATCCCCATCCCGGCCGGACGATCCGCCGTCTCCTCGGCCTCCATCACGATCCACGAGACCTGACCCTTGAGCGCGAACGGCTCGTCCATGGACGGCACCGTGAGCTTGAACATGAACTCGGTCCCGATCGGGAGCGGCTTGCTCGTCGCGATGAACGTCCCGTCCTTGGAGATGTTCTTCGTGTAGTCGGCGAAGAAGCTGTTGAGCCGCTTGTATTCGACTTTGAGCTCGATGGGGGCGCGTGCGTCTCGCCGACGCTCGGAGCCGGGTCGGTTACTGGGGCGACCGGCAGGTGGAACACTCGTAGACATCGCTCTCCACGATATGAACCCGGCCGCGTCGCGGTCAATTCAACAACATCGAGTCCCAAGCTTCGTGCCGCCGTCGTTGTTCAAGAAGGCACGATGGACTATGGTCCCGCCCGCCTCGAGATCGGACCGCGTGAGTTTGTTCACGTTGCCGATCTCCGGAATTTTCCCTCGATCGCGTTGCCGCTCTACAATGGCGCCGCTTCGCTGCCGGGACACGAGAGTTTCGACGCGCGGCGCACCCCTCGGAGAATGAGCACAGCAGAAGATCGGCAATGGCTCGACCAGGCGCGCGCAGGCGACCGCGCAGCGTTCGGAAAGCTGATCAGGCAGCACCAGCAGCGGATCCACCGGCTGGCGCTTCATCTCACCGGCAATGCGGGCGAGGCCGACGACGTCACGCAGGAGACCTTCCTGCGCGCGTATCGGGCGATCTCGCGGTTCGACGGCCGCGCGGATCTGTTCACGTGGCTCTATCGCATCTGCGTGAACGTCGCGCTCAATCTCCGCCGTCAGCGCAAGCGCGTCACGACGGACATCGACGACCCGCGTGTGCCCGAGCCGACGGCCGAAGGCATCGGCAGCGATCCGGCGCTTTCCGCGCAGCAGGCGCAGGCGTATCGCTCGCTCGCGAAGGCCATGGACGGGTTGAGTGAAGTGCTTCGCACCACGCTGGTGATGGCGTGCGTGGATCAGGTTCCCTACGCGGACATCGCGAAGACACTCGGCTGCAGCGAGGGGACGGTCGCGTGGCGTGTGCACGAAGCGAGACGCAAGCTTCGCGATGCACTCGGCGACGAAGTAATCGAAGGGCTCGAACCGACGAGCAAGGGCGCTGCCCGTGACGGGCAGAAAGGAGGCAGCCGTGGACGAGAAAAGTAAGCGAAGGATCGCGGCGTCTCTGGATCAGCCGCTGGACGAGAAGCGCGACGCCGATCTCGTGAAGGCTCTCGAGAATGATGCCCAAGCGAAGGCATGGGCCGAGGGTCTGAAGTCTATCGACAAGGCAATGCGACGCTGGCCCGCGCCGGCTCGCAGCGCCGCGCAGTGGGAAGATTTCGCGGCGCGTCTCGAGGCACGACTCGGCGACGCACCGTGGGAGAGCACCACTCGCGGCGGCAGTGATCGTTTCGATCCGTTGGCAGCCCCGGTTCTCGAGGGCGACGACGGTGATTCACAAAGCGTGGAGCAGAAGCCGATGTCTTCTCCGGACCAGAACGACGACGACGATATGGAAGCGCTCGCAGCGCTGACTCGCTCGAGCACTGCGCCGACGAGTCTCGTGCCGCCGAAGAACGTGAGCATTCGACCGGGCCCGTCACTCCATGACGACGCGATGGACGACAGCTCGGGCATCGTCGACATGAAGCAGCTCGCGGAGATTGCGCTGAGGCAATCGGCGCCGCCTCCTGCGAGCGCGCTCGCGCCGACGAAGGCCGACAGCGAGGGTCGCGCAGACGCGGCGGTCATGGCGGGCGAGAAGCCCACGACGAAGAGCGCTGCAGCGGCAGTCCCGGCGGCGAATGCATCGGCCGAGAGCAAGGCCGTTCGCGCTGTGTCCGTGGATGCGAAGCCAGCGGAGCCCGCGAAGAAGGGCGGGGCAGGGTGGGTGGTGTGGCTCACGCCTGTCATCGCCGCCGCTGCGGCCGGTGGGTTCTTCTTCTTCAAGAACAGCAACGAGCACGCTGCGACGAACACCGCGTCGAACGAGGCTCCTTCCGCGGAAGTCGCGCCCCAGCAGTCGGCGCCCGCGACCCCTGCCGCGACCGCTCCCGCGGAACCCGTCGCACCGCCGGCACCTCCGGTGGTTGCAGCGCCCGCAGCCGCGCCGACGCTCGCGATGAACGATCAAGCCGCCGCGCCGACCGAGGCCGCGCGCGGTGGTGCGCCGACGACACCGCCCATGCCGGGCCAGGCAATTGCGGCCGGTGGTGAAGGTCGCGTCGAGCATCGAGCAGCGGAGAGCGAAGGCGGCGCGGCAGCACCGCGCGCGCACGCCGCAGCGACGCAGCAGGTTGCCGCCGCGGATCGCGCGGAGTCGGCACCGACGACAACGACGACCGCGACTGCGCGCACTCGCACGGCTTCCACGGGCACGACGGTGGCCGCGGCCGAGCCCGCCGCACAACCCGCGGCAGCCGCACCGGCCCCCGCGCGCAGCGCACCGGCGGCGAGCACTGGTGCAGCCGCTCCTGGCGGCGCGCGATCGATGGACGAACTCATGGCCGCTGCGGTCGGTCCGCACGGAAGCAGCACCGGCAGTGGAAGCGCTGCGTCGGCGGCGGGCAACATCGGCGCTGGTGGAGGCGCTGCGGCGCCCAGCAATTCGGGGGCACTCCCGGAACGTCCGAGCCGCGCGCAGGTGACTGCGACGCTGACGCCGTTTTCGTCGGCCGTTCGCGCATGTACGCAGGGACAAACCGGCGTTGCGACCGTCGCGATGGTGATCAGTCACGACGGCGCGGTCCAGAGCGCGAGCGTGTCGGGCCCGTTCAGCGGTGACGCGAACAGCTGCATCACCGGCGTCGTTCGCCGCGCGCACTTCCCGGAGTTCACGCGCCCCAGCGTTCCGATCGTGTATCCGTTCTCGATCCAGCCGCCGCGTCCCGGCGCGAATTAATCCATCTCTCGCCGCGGAGAGCGATTGACGCTCTCCACGTGCCCGGCTAGCTTCCCGCCCCCCTCCCGGGTGTCGAGTGTGTTCGCACCGTGCGAGCGCGCCCCCGCGGACAACAGGAGTTTCATCGATGGTTTCAGCAACGCAGCAGTCGTCGCGCATCCGCCGCCGCAAGGCGACCACCAACGGCAAAGTCAACAAGCGTGAGCGCCGCGCGAACGGAACCCCCGTGTTCCCGATCCACCTCGATGGCGCCCCCGCGACGCAGGCTGCGAAGCCCGCCGTCGCCGCAAAGCCCGCCGCCGCTGCCGCGAAGCCGGCCGCTTCGGCCAAGCCGGCCGCCGCTGCCAAGCCCGCCGTCGCGAAGAAGTAGTCTCCGCGCTTTCCGATCCAACGTTCTAGCGAATCTGAGAACATCCCCAGGGATGTCGGTCTCGATCCCGCCTTCATCCGACGAAGCGGTCCAGCCGTTCGTGGTTGGAACGATCGGCCGCGTGTTCGTGGTGCGTTATCGTGGGGAAATCACGGCGCGCGCGATGAGCGATGTATTCGCCGCGATGATCGCAGCTCGCCGCAACATCGGCGCGCCGATCGTCGCGGTGAGCATCGTTCCGGCACACATCGACGGCCCACCTCGTCGCGGCAACGAAACCACCGAGAATCGCTTCGAGGTCGTCGAGCGTCTCTGCGAGGCGATGTACGTGTCGTTCGAAGGGCAGTCGCTGAGTCGGCGAATCTTCCGCGGGCTGGTCGGGCTGCGGGCGCTCACGATGAAGATCGAACTCAAATCGTTCGAGCACGGCCGCGAGGCGATCGAGTGCGCGGCGCGGCGAGTCGGGTGCGATCCGGTGGAGTTCGCGCGCGAAGCCCACGAGCGCGGGCTGCTCGACGACGAATCCGCGGCGTAACTTCAGAACGACAAGCCGGTGCGGTGCTTCAACACCGACTCGATCGCGGGCCGCGAACGATCGAGTTCCTCGAGGTCTTTCACCGGCAGGAATCGCGACGCGACGCCATCGCGCGGCACGCGGAGATACTGCGTCGGCTTCCACCACGTGAGTTCGCCGACGAGGCGCTCGAGCTGAATCGCGTCGAGTCCGTCGACCTTCTTCTTCGCGATGCACCAGGTCCACGGAAACTCTCCGTCGAGCGCGTCGAGGTCGATCCACAACGTGTTGGTGTTGAACATCGGGAAGTCGTCTTGCGGAAAACCTTTCGGCAAACGGAAGGCCTCCGCGAGCACCAATCGATCACCGAGCTTCACCGGGATCCCGCCCTTGTCGCCTGCGATCTTCGAGACGAGTTCGACCGTGATCGGCGCGCCGAGTCGTCGATGCATCGCGAACACCGCGGGGTCGAGCGTCGCACCGAGATTGTCGACGTTGCTCATGAGAATCGTGCGCACGCCTTTCGCTCGCAGTCGCTCGATCGTCCCCGAGATCGCGAGCGCTTCGGGAAGATCGCCGTGGCCGGTCGCGTGCATCGAGACCTGCCCGTGTGAGTCGTGGAACAGCTCGCCCTTCGGCGTGAGACGCAGCGACGCGAACTGGCGCGCGCGATGGGCGGTGGTCCCGTTCAGTTCCGCGGCGATGGCGGCGTCGGTCGCGAAGCTTGTCATGAACGTGGTGTCGACGTGCCCGCGCCCGCCGTGGGCGATGTCCGCGAGTTTGGCGTCGAGAAATCGCACCGGGCGATCGTCGAAGAGCCGCGCGAGTGCTTTGACCGTGCTGCCGAACCGCGTCGCCATGCCACCCGCGAGCACGACCGCGGCGAGTTCTCCGCGTGCGATCGCTTCGGCGCCTTCGCGCGCGAGGGCTTGCCCGTCGGCGCTCTCGGCACTCGGCATGTCGTGCACGGACGAAGGGTCGCCCGCGGAGATCGGCTCGCGGATGCGATGGAGATCCTCGAGGTCGGCCGCACCGGCGATGCGGGCGCGAAGCGTATCGAACGGGATGCGATCGAAGTGGAACTCGCGGAGCGTCGCGGCGGTCTCGGCGGGGAGCTTGTCGAGCATGCGGCGAGGGTATCCGCATCGATCGACCGCGGTCACCCGGATGTGTGTTTCAGTCTGAATCCTGCGGCGGAAGCGTGAAACGCACGTCCATCGCGAACCCGCGCATGGCCTCGGTGACGACCTCCCGACGCCGTGCGGGATCGGTGCGTGCGCGCAGTGCCGCGAGTCGGTCGGCGAACGCAACGAATGCATCGTCCATCGCGCTCGAGAGGGCTTCGCGCATGCGCCGCGCGAGCAGCGGTGCGTTCCCGTCGGATCCGATGCCGATGCGCATCGTGCCGCGGCGCACCGTGGCAACGTTGGTGAACGTGCAGTACGCGGGCTGATCGAGGCAGCAGAGCAGGAACCCGTCGCGCGCCGTCGCACGCGCGAACAGCGCTGCGCTCCAGTCTTCGTCGCGAATCGTGCTCATCACGAGGAAGGCCCCGTCGGCGTGCGCGATCGAAGGTTTCTCGCGGCGCCACGTGATGCGGGACGAAGCCGCCATTGCGGTGATCACGGGCCCCGCGGACTCGGTGACGACGGTGACATCGGCGTTCGCATCGACGAGCGCTTCGCACTTCGCGTCGGCTTCGGCGTCGCCACCGAAGAGAACGCTGCGTCGGCCGGCGAGCACGAGCCCTGCGAGAAAGACGGGGTTCACGCGCAAAGGGTGCCACGAATGCGTCGCAACGATCCCTCGCCGCGACGACGACTACGGTCGTGCCTCGCGTTCGATGACGCGCGGTCATTTCGAGCAACGCAAGCGGACAGTCGCTTGGCCGGCCAACGCCGCTGACATACGTTCGTCG
>CBIHQZ010000216.1:0-8631 GCA_966212315.1 uncultured Myxococcales bacterium | reverse complement strand
GCGCCGAGCACACCGGCGTGGTTCGGTGCTGCCGCCGAGGCCGTGATGGCAGCAGGACGTCTCGGTCACTACGACGCGCTCGCGGAACTCGGGCAGCGATTGCTCGGTGACGGGCTCGCTGGCGACGCGACCAGCGCGCAGCTCATCGCGGGTCTTCGTGCGGTCGTGCACCTGCTCCACGCGGGGCGCTACGAACTCGCCGAAGTGTTGCTCGATCGCATCGCACCCGTCGCGGACGCCCGAAGCACTTCGGACCCGCTCGTGTCCGCCCGCTATCACCAGGCCCGCGGACATCGCGCACTCTTCGCCGGCGATCCGAGCACGTACATCGGTCACATCGAAACGGCTGCGCATCAGTTCGAACACGCCGGTGACTTGCGCAGCGCGTGTCTTCAGCGTGCGAGTTTCGGCTACGGATGCATGGAGGTCGGCGCGTACGAGGAAGCGGAACACGCACTGCGCGATGCGATCGGCGCCGCGGAGATCATGGGTCTGCATAACGTCATCGCCGACGCGAAGCACAACCTCGGTCTCACCCTCGCCCACCGCGCACAACTCGCCGAAGCACGGACCCTCGAGCAGGAAGCTCTCGATGCGTTCCGAGCTCGGCGAGACAAGCGAATGGAGGGTGGCTCGTGCGTCTACCTTGCACTGATCTGTGCGATGGACGGCGACCTTGCGCAGGCGGAGATCCATGCGCGGGCGGGGCTGGACGTGCTCACCACGACGCCGCCGATGCGGGCGTACGCACTCGCGGTCCTCGCGCACGTACATCTGCTCGCGGGGAAGATCGACGATGCGCTCGAAGCAGCACGTGAGTCGGCGAACCTGTTGAGTTCACTCGGAAGCATCGAGACCGGCGAGTCGCTCATTCGCCTCGTCTACGCAGAGGCGCTGCGTGCCTCGGGTGACCTCGATGGCTCACGGCAAGCCATCCGCGAAGCACGCGAGAGCGTCGAGCAGCGCGCCGCCAAGGTCAGCGACCCCGCCCGCAGGAGGTCGTTTGTCGAACTCGTCCCCGAAAACGCACGCACGCTCACATGCGCGCGGGAGTGGGAGCCGATCGCATAGAACTGTGCGGAAGCGCACCGGAATTGTTGACGCTCCAGCGGGGACGGGCCCCAATGGAAACAACGCCCCTCCCGCCACGGAGCTTCCGATGAACATTCGCTCACTCGTTCTGCTCTCGACCGCACTCGGCATCACAGCTTGCGCGTACGACGGAGCCGATTCGAATGCTTCGAACATCGTCTCCGTCCACGGCGGCAACGGGCACTTCGGTGCTCGCGGCCTTCTTGCCCGATCCGGACATACCGACTTCGATACGACGACCGGCGAGTTCGACTCGCACGCGCAGGGACCGGGCGAGATCGATCGATTGAACCTCACCGTGTTCAACAACGATGGCTCGGTGCGCTTCACGCGTGCGTTCGATCGCGTGTCCGCGCCGCAGTATTCGTTCGCACTCGACGGGCTCGCTCGTGGCACTGCGTTCCAGATCAACGCGCACGTGAGCGGCCAGACGCCCGAGCCTTACGCGGACGTCAGCATTCGCAGCATCGTGCGGCTCCGTCCTGACATCATCGTCGGACCGGACCACTCGCACGTTCGCATCGTCGGACCCGATCGCTGGCGTCGACTGGGAATCGTCGGACCCGACCGGGTTCGCGTCGATCAGCCGACAACGTTCATCGCGCTGTTCCACGAACAGAATGGCGACACGGGCGCCAATACGAAGTGCCAGCTACTGGTCGACGGCGTCCAGGTGGGCACGGGCGTTTCCCTGTCGGTCCCCGCAGGCGGCAACACGATCTGCTCGATCACGTACACGTTCCCGGCGCTCGGCGAACATCAGGTTTCCATCAGCGCCGACGACGTGATGCCCGACGACGACAACCTCGCGAACAACACGTACACGTTCCAGGTGCGCATCGTCGGACCCGATCAATCGCATGGCAACGGCCACGGGTTCGGGTGGGGTCACTGGCGGCGCTGACCGAATCCTGCCGCGACCTGTATCCCCGCCACATCCATACTCCGCCGTGACCCGATGCGACATCGCGCGACCTGCGCGAGTGCTCGCGCGAGGTCACGCGGAACTCAGTGCGCCGTCTTGCTCGAACCCGTCGGCATCGCACGCCACAGCGTCGCCATGAGCGCCGCGCCCACGAGCGCGAACGGCGCGATGCTCGGAATCCACCAGCGCCAGCCGTGATTCTTCAGCGCCCATCCGAGCAGGATGCCGCCGATGGAACCCGCGAGGTACTGCACGCCGTCGAAGAACCCCGCCGCCGTCGCTGCTGCTTTGCGACCGCCGTAGTCCATCGAAGCCGTGCCCGCGAGAAGGCCGTGCGCGCCGCCGATGAAGAACTGGAGCAGCACGATGATCACCGCCGCGCTGGCAATTCGCGCGGTCGCCGCCCACTGCCCGCCGAGCGACGACCATACGAAGTTGATCCCGACGATCACGGCGATCTGGAGACCGAACCACAACAACCGCGCATCACTGCGCGTGTTCGCGACGACGAAGTTCACCGCCACGAGCGTTGCAGTCACCGCGAGCATCATGATCAGCAGGTCGCGCGCTTGATGGCTCGGCGCCGAGGCTGCCGCGCAATTGACGCTGCGTGCATGCTCGATGAACGCCTGCCCCGGCACGATCAGCGCGAACGCGATCAGCAGCAGCACCTGCCCCATGTACCAGATCGACGCGACCGGCCCGCGACGCGAACCGAAGTAGCGATCGCTCACGACGCCCGCGCTCATCGAACCGACCACGCCGGCGACGAAGCCGATGTTCGCGACGAACTGATAGGGCAGGCTCTGCGTGTTGGCGCCGTAGACGTTGGCGAAGAACACGCGCCAGTACTGCTCGATCCCGTGGCGCACGAACCCGGTGCAGAAGTTCGCACCCGCGATGAGCCACGCGATGCGACTCGTAAAGATCTTGTTGAGCACGAACCTGAGCGTCACGGGCACGTCGCGCTCGGCCTTCGATTCGTCACCGGTCTCGAGTCGCGTGAGCCCCGCGTCTTCGGGGGTGTCGCGCACGAGCATGAAGTTCAGGATGAACATCACGGTGAGTGCGATGGCTGGGAGCGTGTAGAGCGAGCGCCATCCCATCGCTGCGAGCAGAAAGCCGCCGAGCGAGAGGACGAGCCACCGACCCGACTGGATCATCGTGCCGAAGATCCCGGAGAACGATCCGCGTTCGCGCACGTGGAACCACGCGGCGTTCACCTTCACGACCGAGAGCGCGCCGAACGACTGGAAGTAGCCGTTGAGCCCCCACACGACGAGCAGCATCGTGATGGACGCGGTGGCTGCGATCATCGGGAAGATGAAGTTGCAGATCGCGGCGCCGGCGGCGGCCATCAAGATCGCGCGGCGGCCACCGAATCGATCGGCGAGCGGGCCGTTGAGAAACGTACTGAACGCGTAGACCGCGAGGCCGACGGTGACGAAGCGGGAGATCTCGGTGATGCCCCAGTGGCGCTCGCACGCGATCGAAACGTTCGCGACGGTGAAGTTGTATCGAGCCGTGTAGAGCAACGCGTACGTGAGCCCCAGCGGGACCCAGTTCATCGCGCGGCGGCGTCGAAAGGCGTTGTCGTGCTCCCACGGCTGGCGTTCGGTCGCTTCGCTCATCGTTGTTCGCCGTGTATCACGGAACCGCGACCGGTTGCGCGGCTCGGGCGTGACGCATTCCGTCTCGATGGCGCGCGGTTTGCGACGTCTCGACGCGGAGGCTTTGCATGCACGTCGTACCGATCCCCGAAGTCGTCCGAGAGAACCTGGCCGCCGCGGATCCCTACTATCGAGGTCCGCACGCTGGCAGCGATCCCGCTGTGTCGGAAAAGATCACCCCGCTCGATCCACGCAAGACCGCCCGCGACCTCGGCCGTGAAGATGCCGACACCGGCGAGAGCTTCGGGCGCCGTTTCGATCAATCGCCGAGCGATCAGTTGCCGAGGTAGAGCCGTAGCGTCTCGGCCGCGCTGCGCTTGTCGAACGACGAGCCCTGCAGTTCCGCGCGCTGCGAGATCTTGTCGAACGTGTCGACGAGGTACTTGTGAAAGCTCTCGCACTCGGCGATGGCGGATTGCATGCGCGCCGGCTCGAGGAAATCGGCTTCGTGCAGTCCGTCGAGCGCGACGAGAAAGCGATCGAAGTGCGGATAGTCGCTCGATCGCAGCAGCTGATATCCCATCGCGCGGAAGTACCCGAGGAACTCGCGCACGAATTGAAACGAGCTGAATCCCGCCCAGCGATCCGGGGCATCGGGCGTGGCGCGCGCCTTGGCGATGAACGCGCGCAGCACCTGCGCGAACATCCACACGTCGCGTCGCAAGCGCTCACCGGTCGCACGCGGCGCTTCGTTGTCGTCGAAGATGCGCGACGGATCGGTCTCGCCGCGGAGGGTGACGGTCAGCTGCGTGATGCCGGCCTGCAGCGTTTCGCGCAGCCCCTGCATCGCGGTGGCGAGTGCGCGCGCGAGGTCGGCGGACTGCGGCGCCAGCGACGGTGACGGTGTCTTCACTTCGAAGATGCCGCGGATCTCGACGCGCGTGGCGGCGGCGACGGCTTCGAGCGTACCGCGTACGGCACTGAGCAGATGACTTTCGCGAGCGAGCGCGTCGAAACGATCGCCGATGTCCTTCGCGGGGATCTTCATCAGCTCGCGTTCGAATCCGTCTGCGAGCACGTCCGCCGCGCGGTCGCGAAGAAAGCCAACGATCGCCCGCGCATCCGAACGCAACACCGCGAGCAGGACGTACGCGCGCCGCACCGAGGCCGGATCGTGCGCAGTGCTCTGCACGAGCTGCGCGTAACGCAGGATGCGAAAGCACGCGAGGTACGCGAGGGCCACCACGCGATGCGCTTGATCGTTGTGCACCGACTGGATCGCTTCGAGCACTTCGGGCGAGCGGATGCGATCGAACTCGGGGCGGAACTCGAGGGCGATGAGCGGATTGAAGAACTGGTTCCGTTGGATCTCGCGCTGCGCCATCACGAGCGTCGAGTGGAACAAGCGATACGGAATGCGTTCGAGTCGCAGCAGTCCGTCCATCACTTCGGCGATGACGGTGAGCGCGTGACGAAGATGCAGCAGCGAGTCTTCGGGCCCTTCTTGCACGGGCTGGTCACGATTGAGCCGTGCGCGCGCGGGATCTTCGAGCAGCACGCTCTCGAGATAACGGGTGAAGACGTAGCCGCGGTCTTTCGACGCGAGGAGCAGGCGGCACAGCGCGATGATGCGGCCGACACATTGCCGCGCGACGACGAGTTCTTCGCGGAAGTCCAACGCGACGACCGGCGCCTTGCGCGCGGGCCCCGGGTGATTGCGAGGGTTCGCGAAGCACACGAGCCCCTTCATCAACATCTCGAGTTCGAAGAGCGTCTCTTCCTTGCGCTCCCACGTGAGCGATCCGAACCATGCCTCGCGTGCGGCGGCTTGCTCGCGGCGCAACCCGCGGCTGTCGCGAAGAAGATCGGAGTAGGGATCGCGTGCTTTCGATCGTGCGGCGGCCGCGGCGTTGGTTTCGATCGAAGACGACATCGAGGGGTCGCGAGTGTAGCGCGGAGAATCGCCGCTCGTCAGAACAGATCGCCCTGCGAACCGGCCCGCCCGGTCGGCGGCTTGATCCCCAGGTGTTCGTAGGCGCGCTGGGTTGCGACCCGCCCGCGCGGGGTGCGCGCGAGGAGACCTTGTCGGATGAGAAACGGCTCGTACACGTCCTCGATCGTGTCCCGCGGTTCGGCCAGCGCCGCGCCCAGCGTCTCGATGCCGACGGGACCGCCACCGAAGTGCTCCACGAGAACCCGCAACAGCCGTCGGTCCATCTCGTCGAGCCCCGCGCGATCGACCCCCATGCGATCGAGCGCGGTGCGGGTGATCTTCATGTCGATGCCCGGCAGATCCGCGACTTGCGCGAAGTCGCGCGCACGTCGCAGCAGACGATTCGCCACGCGCGGTGTGCCACGCGCGCGGGTCGCGATTTCGAGCGCGGCGTCGTCGTGGATCTTGATCTCGAGCAGATGCGCCGAGCGGCGGACGATCGCGGCGAGATCTTCGGGCGGGTAGAAATCGAGACGGATCTCGATGCCGAAACGCGACCGCATCGGGCCGGTGAGAAGCGCAGTGCGGGTCGTGGCGCCGATGAGTGTGAAGGGATGGATGTTCAGCGGAATCGTCTGCGCGTGCGGACCGTCGCCGGTGACCAGGTCGATGCGGAAGTCTTCCACCGCGGGGTAGAGATTCTCTTCGACGACAGGCTGCAATCGATGGATCTCGTCGATGAAGAGCACATCGCGTTCGCTCAGCTTGGTGAGCATCCCCGCGAGTGCGCCCTTGTGCTCGATCGCCGGGCCCGAGGTCGTGTGCAGTTCCACACCGAGTTCGTTGGCGAGAATGAACGCGAGCGTCGTCTTGCCGAGACCGGGCGGGCCGTGGAGAAGAATGTGATCGAGCGGCTCGTTGCGTGCGCGTGCTGCCGTGACGAAGACCTTGAGATTCTCTTTGTGCTCGCGCTGCCCGATGTACTCGTCGAGCGTGCGCGGTCGAAGCGTGAGGTCGTAGCGGCTGTCGTCTTCGCGCGAACGCCCGGTGACTGCGCCCTCGCGACTGTGTTCGTCCTGTCGAGCCATGGCGTGTTCTCTCTATCGCACGGTCACGGCGTGAGCGCTCGCAGTGCATCGCGAACGAGCGCCTCCATCGGCTCGCTCTCGCGCCCCTTCAGTTCGGCAGCCGCGCGCTCGGCTTCGAGCGGTTTGAACCCCATGCGCACGAGGGTATCGACGACGGGTCGGAACGGATCGCTCGCGCGCAGCGCGGCCGCCACGGCGGCACTCGGCACCGAACTCACCGGCACACCGGCTCCGCCCGAGAGGACGCCGGACGCGAGTTTGTCTTTCAGCTCCAGCGCCAGTCGCTCGGCGATCTTCTTCCCCACGCCGGGCACAGCCTGCAACCGCTTCACGTCGCCGCGCGCGACGGCTGCGACCAGTTCACTCGCGGGGAGCGAGCCGAGAATCCCGACCGCGATCTTCGGTCCGACGCCGGCGACACTCGTGAGCACGCGAAAGGCGGTGCGCTCGCGCTCGTCCGCGAACGCGAAGAGCACGATGGCGTCTTCGCGAACGTGTGTGTGCACCTGCAGCGTGACGCGTCCCGCTTCGTCGCGGGTCACTCGACCGAGCGTGCCGAGCGGGGCGAGGACTTCGTAGCCCACGCCGTTCACGTCGATCACCACTGCGCCATCCGGCCCTTCCGCCGCCACCGTCCCCGTCAGCCGACCGATCATCGCGGGCGATCGTATCGAACGCGCGTCCCGTTGCGACGAAGATCGTTGCCCGCGCGTGACAGATTGTCAGTGTGGTCGGGGGTCTGCGGTGCCGACGTGTCATTCCGACCGCGCGAGCGCGCCGCTAAATGCGCGAAACCGCGTCGCGGCCGAGCGGCATTGCACGTGCAAACACTGGAGCAATGCCGCGTCTCGTCCCCCGTGTGCCCCGCCCTGGTCTCTCTCTCCTCCTCCTCCTCACAACCGGTCTGGTCGCGGGATGCGGGGGGCGAGCCGCGCATGATGTCGCTCTCGATCTCGAGGGCACCGTTTCATCGTCGACGGTCGAACGCGTTCTTCGCGACGTCGATCTGCAGCGCGCGCCCGTCACGATCGCAGTCGATCGTCTCGAGCCGATGGAATACGGCGCGTCGGATCAGCAAGCGCTCGAAGCAGCGCTGCGGGATGCCGTGACCGACATGCAGGACGCGCGCGTGCACGTCACGCAGGAAGTCGTGGAGGACACGAGCGCGACGACGCAACAGCTGACGCTCACCCTTCAAGTCGAGCACGCGTCGCAGACCGAGTACGTGCCGGTGGTGCTGGATCTACTGCGCGACGGGCGTCGCATGCTGATCACGCACGTGCACGTGATGGCTTCGAGTCGGTAGCCCGGCGGCTGATGCCACGGCAACGCGTCCGAAGTCTCACGGCCGTGAACGCATCGAACACACCGGTGGTCTTCGGAAGAAATCGAAGGCAACTCGCAGTCACTGCGAGCTTCGCGCAGGCGAAGCCTAGGAGTCGTTGCCGCGGGTTCACCCGCCGGGAATTCCGGGGAGAGGCCCACGTCACCCGCGTCCCCTAGTAATCCACCAGCGCATCCACCGCCTGCGACGGCGACAGCTCGAGCCGGAACGAACGCTCTTCGTCGGTCGCGCCGTACAGATACCGGTAGCGCGCGAGGTTCTGGATCACGCGCCGCACGTACGTATGGGTTTCGTCGAACGGGATGCGCTCGACGAATTCATCGACCGGCGCCGTCGGCCACCGTGTCACCCATCGACCCATCGCGCCGGGGCCGGCGTTGAATGCACCGATCGCGCGCGGAAGTACCGCGTGGTACTGCGCGAAGAGCCGGCCGATGTAGTAGCCGCCCACGCGGATGTTGTACTCGGGCTCGTAGAGCAGCTCTTCGCGCCACTCGATGTGCAGCTCTTGAGCGACGCGCCGAGTCGTCGGCGGGATCATCTGGAGCAGTCCCATCGCCCGCGCGTTCGAGACGTCGCGAGTATTGAACGCGCTCTCCTGCCGCATGATCGCGAAGAGGTACTGGCGCGGCAGGTGA
>CBIHQZ010000215.1:0-8646 GCA_966212315.1 uncultured Myxococcales bacterium | reverse complement strand
AGCACCGACGAGAAATGGCTCATCCCGCACTTCGAGAAGATGCTCTACGACAACGCACAGCTCGCGCGCGTCTACACCGATGCGTGGCGCGCGCGCTCACGTTGGCCCGGTGGTGACGCGGAGCCGGCGCTGTGCGAGCGGATCGTGCGCGAGACGCTGACGTATGTATTGCGAGAGATGACCGACCCGGTAGCGGGTACGTTCTTCAGCGCGCAGGACGCAGACAGCGAGGGCGAAGAGGGGAAGTTCTTCGTCTGGACGCCGCGTGACGTCGAAGCGGTGATCGGCGCCGACGATGCGCGCATCGTGTGTGCGGCGTTCGATGTAACGACCGAAGGAAACTTCGAGCACGGCAAGAGCGCGCTCTGGCTGCCACGCGGCATCGACGAAGTCGCCGCATCGCTCGGCATCGCGGCGGCCGAAGTGCGAGCGGTGCTCGATCGGGCGCGACCGAAGCTCTTCGCAGCGCGCGAGCAGCGGGTGAAGCCGATGCGCGACGACAAGTGCCTTGCGGCTTGGAACGCGACGATGATCTCGGCGTTCGTCGAAGCGGGTGCCACCTTCGGGGAACGAAGCTGGATCGATGCGGGCGTCCGCGCGCTCGCAGCATGGCGCGAGCGTGGTTTCGCGAACGGTCGACTCGCGCACGCGATGAAAGACGGCGTCGCGTACGGAACAGGGTATCTCGACGACTACGCCGGGCTCTCGTGCGCAGCGATCGACGTGTACGAGGCGACGTTCGACCCCACTGCCCTCGCGTTCGCGCGCGCGCTCGTGGACACCGCGATCGACCTGTTCCGCGACGATGCGGACGACGGCTTCTACTACTCACCGCGCGACGGTGAAGTCGTGATCCAACGCACGCGCGAAGTGCACGATCACGCCTATCCCGGCGGCTACGGGCTGATCGCGGACGCGCTCTTGCGCATGGGCGAGATCACTGGCATCGAGCGCTATCGCAGCGCGGGTGAAAAGCTGCTCGAAGGGGTCGCGACGATGGCGCGCGAGAACCCGCTCGGACTGGGGACCGTCGCACGCGCGGTCGATCGTGCCGCGCGTGGGTCGACGGAGATCGTCGTGATCGGCGATCCGGCGAGCGCCGATGCCAAGGCGCTCCTCGACGCGATTCGCAGTGTGTACGTGCCGCATCGCGTGATCGTGTGCGTGACGGACGAATCACAGGCGGGCGAGCACGGGATCGATCGCGCGTTGGTCGCGGGTCGGACGCGTTCGGCGAGCGGCGCGGCGCGGGCGTATGTGTGTCGCGGCACGGTGTGCGATGCGCCGGTTGAATCCGTTGCCGAATTGAAAGCGTCGCTCGAGCGCGCGTAGCCACCACATCGCGGCGAGCGCCGCAGCTTCACTCGCTCGGCGCCGCCTCGTACATCACCCTCGGCACGATCTCGTACCGCGCCACTCCCGGACGCAGCGCCTTCTCCACGATGCAGTACTTCCCGGCGATCTCGCACGCGCGCACGACCTTCGCGTCGAGCGCTTCGAGGTCACCGCGCACCACGATCTCCGGTCGCACCTCGATGGCCGCGACGCGAAAGCCGGGACCGTCGCGTTCGACCGTGATCTTCGCCGTTGCTTCCGCGCGCACGACGTCGATCTTCATCCGCGCCGCGGCATCCGCGAACGTCAGCAGCCAGCACGATGCCGCCGATGCTGCCAGCAAGTGCTCGGGCGTTCCCGTCATCGCTTCCGCCGGACCGCCGAGCGCTTTCGAAAAACCCACTCGCGCGCGGTGAAATGGCCACGTCACGTCGCCCTCGGCCGCGCGACCCGAACCTTCGACGACCGCGTGCACTTCGTCGGTCCATCCACCCTCGTTCGTCGTCGTCGCCATCGCGCCGACGCTAGCACTGCACGCCGAAACGGCGCTTGGCAGGCGTCCGGTCCAAGGTCGATCCTCGCCGCGGATCGAACGGACCCAAGGAAAACCATCCCCGATGAATCACCTTTCGTTCGCGCGCCGCGTCGCGCTCCCCCTCGGCCTGCTCCTCTCCATGACCGGCTGCGTGCGCGGCCCCGCGGTCCTCGTTGCGCGCGGCGCGCTTCCGTTGCAGCGAGTGGTGATCTACCGAAACGGCGTCGGCTATTTCGAACGTCGCGGTGCAGTCCACGACGATGCAGTGGAGTTCCGCGTGCGACAGAGTGAAGTAGGTGACTTCCTCGCGACGCTCGCCGTGATGGAAGAAGGCGGCAGTTCCGTGCGATCGGCAGCGTTTCCGATGGACGAACCACCACCGGCCGGTCGCCCCGCACCGAACACGCCACCGCGCGACGATCGCCGCACCGTGAGACTCACGTTGGACGGGCGCGATCATCGACTCGCCGTCGGCTACATGATCGAGACGCCGATCTGGCGCCCCTCGTATCGGCTCGTGCTCAACTCGAACGGCGCGCAGGTTCAAGCGTGGGGCATCGTGCAGAATCTCTCGGGCGAGGACTGGACCAACGTGCGTCTCTCGCTCGTTGCCGGCGCACCGGTGTCGTTCCGCTCCGAACTCGCCGAACCGATGATCTCGCCGCGGCCGCTCGTCACCGACCGCGGTGAAGTCATCGAGAACGTCCCGCGCGGTGAAACCGAGATCGCGCAAGACGAGACCATCGCCGCGCCTCCCGCCACCGAAGCGGCATACGGACAGAACGGCGCACCGGCGACGCACCGACCTCCGCAAGCCGCGCCCACGACGACATCGACGACGCGCTACGCCGCGCAACGTCGCAACGCGCCTTCGCGCTCTGGTTACGGCGGGCGACCGATGCCCGGCGGTGGTGCCGCGGCGCCGGGCATGTACGACGGTGACGGAATCGCGAACATGAACGCGCCGACGACGCCACCCGCGCCGCCGCCGATGATCTCGCCGAGCGCGCCGCGCAGCGTGGCCTCGCTCGCCGCGGTCGCAGTGCAAGGTGGCGTCACTCGTTACGACCTTCCCAATGCCGTCACCGTGCCGAATCGCAGCGCGACGATGGTGCTGCTCGCGGTGCGCAACGTTCCGGGCGAAGCGCAATATCTCTTCGCACCCGACGGCGGCGTTCCGGACTCTGCGGTGCATCCGTTTCACGTCGCGCGCTTCGAGAACCGCACCGGCGCGCTGCTCGAACGCGGGCCACTCGCGATCTTCGAAGACGGGTCATTTCTCGGCCAGGGCATGCTCGATCCTCTCCCCGACGGTGCGAGCGCCACCGTGCCGTTCGCGCTCGAACGCGCGCTCGCGGTGGACTCGACCCGCACCACCGCCATCGAGGGCGCCCGCCTCGTGCGCATCGTTCACAACCAGATCACCGTCGAGCGCTACCGCGTCGAGCGGACCACGTATCGCGGGCGCAACGGCATGGACCATCCGGTGCGGATCTTCGTGCGCCACGGATTGTCCTCGAACGTGCGACTGCACGAGCCGCCGACCGGAACCACGCAGACCGACGCCGCCGCGATGGTGCCGCTCAACGTCCCCATGCGCGGCAACGTGCAGGTCGAAGTACAGACGCGCGTGCCGTACACCTACGTTGCCGATTGGTCCGACGAACAAGCCGCCGAAGCGATTCGCGCATATCTCCGCGACGGCCGCCCCGACGACGCGGTCGCCACCGCGCTTCGCACCGCGCTCGATCTACGACAGCAACTCGAAGACCTCGCGCGCGATCGCGTCACAATCGATCAGCGTCTCAACGATCTCCGTCAGAACGCCGACGAGACGCGGATGAACCTGCTCACCATCCAGCGCAATCGCAGCGCCGGTGATCTGCGCGCGCAACTCACCGCGCGTCTCGCGCAGACTGCGACGGAGATCGACACGCTCACGCGGCGCCTCGTCGAGATGGACACGCAGATCGGTGAACGCCGTGTGCGACTCGCGGAAACCACCCGCGCCCTCGACGTCACCGTCACCACCGGCACGCCCGCTGCGATCACGCCGACGCACTGACTGTCGCGCTTCGATCAAGCCTCGTCGTCGTCTTCGCGCAGCACCGAACGCCTTCGCGGCTCGGGCATCCCTCGCCCGAATCGCAAGGCCGCGAACACACCCATCGCGGTGCCGAGCGCGATGAATGCGATCGCCGGTCCCCACGTGTAATCGAAGTGCAGATGCTTCTTCAGCTTGAGCACCGGCATCACCGCACCGAACAGCGGCAGGAGCGCCGTCACGAGCACGAGGGGACGCGACGCGAGCGCTACGCTGCGGGTTCGACGCGACCAGAGGAAGGTCAGCAGAAAGAATGCCGCGCCCGGCACAGCGATAAGTGTCGCGCTCTTCAACTCGGTGCCGTAGGTGCCATCGGCGGTGATCAACGCGATCGGACTCTTGGCCACGCGCGGTCCGAGATGATCCGCGCGTTGCACGGTGATCAGCGGCAACACCGTTCCCATCACGAACAGCGCGACCGAAATCAACAGCGCGAGACGGCCGCTCTGCCAGAGCCTTCCAGCGAACGTTTCGGCCGGTGTTTCCGGTGCATCAGGCGCACGGCCGTCGTTCGCGTGATACGGGATCTCGCACACCGGACACACTCCGCCGCGGGCCATGGGGGAACCGCAGCGCGGACACTCCGTATCAGTCATTGCGGGAAGAATGTCGTAGCGCGGGGGCGAGTCTCAAGCGCAACGCTGGCTCGTGCGTAGGGGCATCGTGTCTTGCTTGCGCTCGCGACGGCGTGGTATCGCACAAACCTCGGAATCGCGGCGGAGAACGCCCGGAAAGTACGGTTATGCTCGAAGGCGCTGAGCTGAAGAACAGGTTGAAGGAACTCATCGTCGAAGCCGCGAACCTGCAGAACGTCGATCCGAAATCGATCGACGAAGGTGCCCCGATCTTCGGCGCGGGGCTCGGCCTCGATTCACTGGATGCGTTGCAGCTCGCGATGTCCCTCGAAGAAAAGTTCGGTGTTCGCGTTCCCGAAGGTGACGAAGGCCGCACGGTCTTCGCGTCGGTGAACAGCATCGCGGACTTCGTGACGGCGAACGCCAAGTCGTCGTGAATCAGGGCAGGACATCTTCGGCGCGCATCGTCGTGACCGGGATGGGCGTCATCGCTTCCACGGCGACCGGCGTTCCGGCTTTCGCACGCGCGCTCCGCGCCGGCGTTCGCGGCATGGCGCCCGTGACCCTCTTCGACGTGAGCGATCAGAAGTCGAAAGTCGGCGCCGAAGTGAAAGACTTCGATCCGCGCGCGGTGCTCCCGGTCGCATTGCGCGGCACCGGCTCGCGCTCGGATGCGCTCGGCATCGTGGCCGCAGACGAAGCGGTGCGCAGTGCGGGTCTCTCGCGCGAAGCATTGCGCGGCGCGGGCATCGTCGTCGGCGGCACCACGGGCGGCATGCTCGAGACCGAAGAGTTCTTCGCGGCGGTCGCGGCGGATCCGTCGAAGCAGGTACCGCTCGCGCAATTGCTCTCGCATCCACTCTCGGCGCCGGCCGATCACATCGCCCACGCGCTCTCGCTCGGCGGGCCGCGTCGCACGGTGTGCACCGCGTGTTCGTCGAGTGCGAACGCGATCGCGATCGGAAGCGACATGCTCCGTCGCGGCGAATGCAACGTCGCGATCGTCGGCGGCACCGATGCGCTCTGCCGTCTCACGTACACCGGCTTCAATGCGCTCGGTGCGATGGACGCCGATCTCACCCGGCCGTTCCACGCGAAGCGCGGCGGTCTCAATCTCGGCGAGGGCGCGGCGTTCCTGGTGATCGAGCGACTCGAGGAAGCACTCGCGCGCAAGGCCACCATCCTCGCCGAAGTCCTCGGCGTCGGGATCGTGTCCGAGGCGCATCACATCACCAATCCGCAGTCGACCGGTGAAGGCGCCGCACGCGCGATGAATCTCGCGCTCTCGGATGCAGGGCTCACCGCGGCGGACGTGCAGTACATCAACGCGCACGGCACCGGCACCTCGCTGAACGATGCGATGGAAGCCCCCGCGATTCGCACGGTGCTCGGTGAACACGCCGACCGCGTGTACGTGTCGTCGACGAAATCACTCGTGGGTCACACCCTCGGCGCAGCCGGCGCGATCGAAGCGGTCACGTGTCTCATCGCGATGGAGCAGGGATTCATTCCGCCCACCGCGGGGCTCACCGAAATCGATCCGAAGTGCCAATTGCGCCACGTGCCCGAGGCGAGCATCGAGGCGCGCGTGGACGTGTGTCTCTCGAACTCGTTCGGGTTCGGCGGCACCGACAGCGTGGTGTGTCTCGGACGACTGCCCGAGCGCGATGCAGTGCGCACGCGATCGCACGAACGCGTCGTGGTGGTGACCGGTCTCGGCGCGACGATCGCCACCGGTACCGGCAACGAAGCCATCGATCGCGCGATGACCCGCGTTCCCGGGCCGTCACCGGCCGACGCACCGACGCTCGGTGCGGTCGGCGAGAAGCTCGATCCAACGAAAGCGCGACGACTCAATCGCTTCGGCCGCATGGCCACGGACTCGGCGTCGCAGGCGCTCACCGATGCTTCGTTCACCGTCACCGATGCCACTCGCGTCGGCGCGTCGATCGGCACAGGGTGGGGCTCGCTCGACGAGTCGGCTGCGTTCATGCGGCGCGTCGTCGAGAAGGGCGCGCGTCTCGCACCGCCGGCGGACTTTCCGAACCTCGTGCTCTCCGCAGCGGTCGGGCATCTCTCGATCTATCACGGCTTCCGCGGACCGACGCTCACCGCATCGGCGTTGTTCGTCTCGGGCGAGCAGGCGATCCTCCTCGCCGCCGAAGAGATCGTCTCGCGACGCGCCGACGCAATGGCCGCGGGCGGCGCGGAAGAAGCGAACTCCGTCGTGCTCGGACTCATCTCGCGTCGCACCAGCGCCGACCACTCGGACTTCGCGCGCGCACCCCGCGCGGAAGGTGCTGCGTTCGCGTTGCTCGAAGCGGATGACACCGCACGCGCACGCGGCGCCCGTCCGCTCGCACGCATCGCCGCGTGGACGCAGACGACGTTCGTCCCGCCGACCGCGATGTCGCCCGAGGTACTCATCGCGCACAGCGAAGCGGTCGAACGCGCAGCGCGCGAAGCCGCGAAGTCGTCCGGGGTCCGGATCGACGCGGTGGTCACGTCGCTCGCGTACGGACCGTTGCGCGATGGCGTCGCCGCGGCTTTCGGCGGCCAAGTGCCGCTCTACGAAATCGCGCCCGCCACCGGTCATTTCGAGGCATTCGGTGCTGTCGCGTTCGCAGGGGGCGTCCGGCTCATCGCGCGCGGAGAAGCGCCGCACGGCGTGCTCGTGATCGGCATCGCGCCGGGCTCGGTCTACGCGATCGTCATCGCGCGGCCGTGAAGCGCGCGCTCTCCATCGCGGCTCTCGCGATCGCTGCGTGTTCGCCGCCCGCGACTGCGGCGCGTAGCGTGTTTCCGCCAGCGTTGGTGAACACCGCACCGAGCGCAGTCGGCGAGGCCGACGACCGCACGATCCTCGAGCGCGGGCGTGCCTACGAAGTCGCGACCGGGAACTTTTCGTCGGTGATCTCGGTGTCGGTACGCGATCTCGCCCACGCGCAAACCTTCGAAGCGCGAGGCGGTCTCGCGGTGCATCGACCCGATGCGATGCGCATGCAGATGTCCGCGGCCGGCGGCGTCACGGCGATCGATCTGCTCGCGCGCGACGGCGGCTACTGGCTGCGACTCGCGGGTCGCGGGTGGGCGCGCGGACGACTCGACGAAGCACGCACCAGCGGTTTTCCGGCGGCAGCGCTGGCGCGTTCGTTTCTCGGCATCGACTGGGATCACGCGCACACCGTCACATTCGGCCCGTCGCTGTCGGTCGTGCGCGCGCCGACGAGCGAAGGCTATGCGCTCGTCACGCTGGAATCGCGCGACGGCACCGAGCGCGAGGTGCGCTGGTTCGGCGCCGACACCCACGAGCGCGCCCGCATCCGTTTCGCCGACTATCAAGCCGACGAACACGGTGTGCGTTGGCCGCGCGTGGTGCTCTTCTGGCAAGCCGAGCCGAACGTGAGTTCGACCATCACCGTCGAATCGCGCACGCCCTCGCCGACGCTGCCACCGCAGACCTTCGCGCCGCCCGAGTCGTAGAACTCACCACGCCATCGTCGTCACGAACAGATCGCCCATCCGCGCGAAGCGCCCTTCGCACTCGAACCCGGCCGCGAGATTCGGCGTGAGCGGCTCGGTCAAACGCGCGCGCCACACGCCGTGCGCCACGTCCACCGCGACGATGCGCGCCGCGTGGAATCCGAAGTAGCGCCGCACCTCGCCGAAGAGCGCCTTGTAGACGCACTCCTTCGCGGAGAACACCAACGTGAGTGCTTCCTCGTCGTCCCACCCGGACTGCGCGACAACGTGCGCCATCTCGCCTTCGCCCACGATCTTCGAACCGATGCGCGCCGGCGCGTTCGCGTCCATGCGCCGCTCGATGTCGATCGCGACGCCGCGCCGCTCGCCCGCGCGCGCGATGACAGCACCGGCGATGCCGCGCGTATGCGCGATCGATCCGATCACGCCCGATGGCCACAAGGGTTCGCGCGCTTCCCCGATCGCAATGGCCTGGTGCGCGAGGTCGGGCGCGATGCGCCGCATCGCTTCGCGCGCGCAATACCGTCCCGCCGCGAACTCCACCCGCCGGCGCAGGTACGCCTCCGCGAGATGCGCCGGGATCTCGATGTCGGCGAGCGCGTCGGGCATCGCTT
>CBIHQZ010000214.1:0-8654 GCA_966212315.1 uncultured Myxococcales bacterium | reverse complement strand
GACGCTGGCGGAACCATCGCGCCGCCGCCGAAGTTGGCGCTCGTGCCGTTGCTCGCACCCGTGAGGAAGACATTCCCGGCGTCGTCGACGTTTACCGTGGAGTACGCGTCGTAACCGTTGCCACCGAAGCGATCGACCCAACGTCGCGACAGATCGGGCGCGATGGCGATGACGAACGCGTCTTCGAGTCCGTAGCTCGGAATCGCGCCCACGCCGTACAAGTTCACGGTGCCGGTGAACGATCCGGCGACGTAGGAATAGCCTGAGGAATCGACGGCGACTGCAGACGGAATCGCGCCGGGCACGTCGCCGAGCGCACGCGATGCGGTCACGGCGCCCGTGAGAGCGGAGAGAACCGCGAAGTAGCCGCCGGCGCCGGTGCCCGAGTAGAGCGGTCCCTGTCCGAGATCGACGGGGCCGGTCACGCTTCCGACGACGTACACGCGACCGCTCGGATCGACGGCGACTCCACGAACATCGTCGACGTCCGTGCCGCCGAATGACGTCGCCCACCGCACGGTTCCGTCGGGTCCGTAGCGCACGATGATGGCATCCGTCCGACCGACCGCAACGCGCGGCGGTTGCACGCCTTCGAACGAGCGGAAGCTGCCACCGACGATGACGTCACCATCAGGCAGTGCGCGAACCGCGTTCGCGTTTCCGTTGAAGCGCTGCGCCCACAGCACCGATCCGTTCGCCGCCGTACGCGCAACGAACGCCGACGGCGCCGATGTGACCGCGCTGAGCGTCGTGCTGCCGAAATTCGTCGAGGTCGCGAAGTCGCCGATCATCGTGATGGATCGATCGGGCGAGACCGACACGCCGCTCGCGTGCTCGGCGTATTGGCCGCCGAAGGTCACCGCACTCGTCACGCTGCCGTCCGAGCCGAGGCGCGCGAGCACGAGGTTGTTGGCGGTGGTCGAAGGGTTCGTGAGTGCGACGCCGCCGAAATCGACGGTGCCGGCGAACTCGCCGAGCATCACGATCGATCCGTCGGGATCGAGTGCGAGTCCGCCGACCGCATCGTTGCCGACGCCGTCGAGCCAGCGAACCCATTGCGTGCCGGCGGTCTGCGAGAAGGTCGCGCCGACGACGGCATCGCCGGTGAGAGAGATCGTGCAGTTCGGATCGGTCCCGGTGCACGCGCCCGTCCAGCCGGTAAAGGTCTGGCCCGGTTGCGGTGTCGCGACGAGATCGAACCGCGTCCCGGCGCGCGCTGTTCGCGTGCACGAGAGCGCGCAGATTACGCTGGAAACATCGACCGCCCCGGCGCCCTCGGGCGTGACGGTGAGGGTGTAGCTCGCGGACGAATCGCTCCCGCTATCGATCGTCGCATCGCGAACGTCCGCGCCGGTATCGATCGTAGACGCGTCTATCGATTCGTCCGCGAGCGACGCGTCGACCATCTGCGTGTCGCCGACAACACCGTCGGATACGTCTGTTGCTGCATCGAGATCGACGCCGTCGAGCGCGGAGTCGGATGCTGCGCGATCGTCGGTCGCTGCATCGGCAGTGTCAGGGGTGACGTCGGTGTTCGCGTCGGACACATCGGTGGTGGAGACGTCGCGGCCACCATCGGTGCCCGGCGGCGACGCGCATCCCCCGACCACCGAACCGATGATCACGACGAATCGAAGAACCCCGCCGCGAAATGCCCGCGCTGCAACCATCGATTCGCTCCGTGCCATGCGTTTGGATATCGCGTGGGATACGCAGCGGGCGAGTCGTTTCTTCCGCGATCGCGCGGCCGTGGACGTCAGCTCAACGCGGCGACCACTGCATCCAGCGAGCCCGGGTCGCTCACGTTGTGAATCGCCGCGCCTTTGTGAATGCGCTTGATGAGACCGGCGAGCACTTTGCCCGATCCGATCTCGACGTACGTATCGACCCCCGCCGCAGCCATCGCACCGATGCACTGCTCCCAGCGAACGGTCCCGGCCACCTGCGCGACGAGCAGATCTTCCACGCGCGCAGGATCGCTGTTCGGCTGCGCATCGACGTTCGCCACCACCGGGCATGCCGGCGCGTTCACGGTCACGCTGGCGAGCGCTTCGCGCAGTCGATCCGCGGCTGGCTTCATCAACGAGCAATGAAAGGGCGCGCTGACCTTCAGCGGGATCATCTTGCCCTTCTTCGCCGCGAGCACTTCGCCGAGCTTTGTCACCGCATCGGCATGCCCCGCGACGACCACCTGCCCCGGCGCGTTGAAGTTCGCCGCTTCGAGGACGCGCCCCGTGAGCAACTCGCGCACTTCGGCGCACGCTGCGACGACCGCGTCGGGCTCGAGTCCCATCACTGCCGCCATCGCGCCGGTGCCCGGTGCGACCGCGTCCTGCATCGCCTGACCGCGCAATCGCACGAGGCGAACAGTGTCCTCGAACGCGAGCGCGCCGGCGGCAACGAGGGCCGAATACTCACCGAGCGAATGCCCCGCCATCATCGCGGGCTTCACGTTCGGAAGGCGTTCGCGCAGCGCGGCGAGGATCGCGATCGATGTCGTGAGGATCGCGGGCTGCGTGTTGGCCGTGAGCGTCAGCGATTCGAGCGGACCTTCGAAGCACAGTTGCGACAGCGGCGTGGCGTCGGCGAGTGCGCGATCGGCCTGCGCGAAAACGTCCCGCGCCGCGGGAATCGCTTCCGCGAGCGCCTTCCCCATTCCGACTTCCTGCGAGCCCTGCCCCGGAAACACGAATGCGATGCTCACGACGACACGCCTTCCTGCGCTCCATGCGCAAACGCCCGCGCGTGCTCTTCACACGGCGGGCTGTTTGGTTCGTTCGAACTGCTAAGACCGACGCGCGCGCGCCAGTCGTGCGGACTACGCGCTCGCGTCGCCCGTGCTCGCCGACTTCTTCGCGACGACTTCCTTGCCGTCGTAGAAGCCACATGCCGGACAAACGCGATGCGGACGCATCGTCTCGCCGCAATTGCTGCAACGCGAGAGCGAGGGCGCGCTCACCTTGTCGTGATTGGCACGGCGCGAGTCGCGCTTGCTACGGGGGGTTTTGCGCTTCGGTACAGCCACGTGATTACCTCTTCTTGGAGAAATTCTGGAGCGGAGCGAGTCGTGGATCGACCGAACGTTCGGCCTTCTCCTCGGTCGCAGGCATCTGAATGGGCGCCGAGCATCCTTGCGGACACTCGGGGTTGACGGGCGCCTCGAGCAAAATCTGCTCGCGGACCCAACGATCGAGCTCGATGCGATCGTTCTCGTAGTGGTCGGCGTCGAGATCGCTCTCGGCGAGGTCCACTTCGGAGTGGGCGCGCTTCGGGTCCACGCCGGCCGGGGCGGGCGTGAGATGAAGCACGAAATCGGCGTGGCTGGTGACCTCGCACGGTTCGAGGCAGCGAACGCACGTGGCGCTCAGCTTCGCGTCGACCTTGCCGACGAGGGTGACGTCGCGATCGTGTTTGTCGATTCGAACGTGCACGTGACCCGCAGGATCGCCGGCCGGCGTGAACTCGGACTCTTCGAGCATTCCGAGCAAAGTCGCGCGATCGAGGTCGGTATCGACCGTGATCCCGTCATCGGGAATGTCGCGCAGGTGGAAGGTCGGGAGAGTCATGGAATGCACCGCACAAAACGCGGGTTCGAAGGGGGCGCGAAGCTAGTGGGGTGTGTCATGCGTGTCAAGCTGTGATGGTTTGGCTCGTCCGTGCGACCGTGCTACCGAGGTTCTCAGTGGATTCGATCCAGAACGCCAGTCGATGGATCGCATTCGCAGCGCTGGCCATCGCGATGTCCTGGTTCCTGCGGTTCGTCGCGTCGAGGGGTGCGGCGAGCGGACGGCGCAAGCTCGGCGATGCTCGCGTGGCGCTCGGACTCCGCCGCGAGGTTCCGAAACGTCTCGCCGCGCATGCGTCCGCGGAAGAACGCAGCGCGCGGAAGGCTGCGGCGACGACCGAAGAAGCAGGCACTGAATGACGCGCACGGGTCCGGGCGCGACGGCACGATTGTCCAGACCACTTGCTCACGTCCTTCCAGTGTTGGAGGTGTAGTTCCATGGCGCGACTCTTCGGCTACTTCGCGAATCAGACCGATCGCATTCGCTGCGCGATCACACGGGAGGGCGACGCACTGGCGCTCGCGCATCAGTCGACGCCGGTCGATGGATGGGGCGTCGGTTCTTATCAAGCGGGCGAAGTGCTCCTGCGAAAGCGCCCGGCGGAGCAGCGCGAGCAGGTGAATTTCGTCGACCTGGTACGCGATCTGCGAACCGACGCAGCGATCGTTCACGTGCGTGCAGCGACGGTGGGCGCGCGATCACTCGACAACACCCATCCGTTTCGTTTTCGTCAGTGGCTCTTCGCGCACACCGGTTCGATCCCGGGCTTCGAGGCGACTCGCGCCGATCTTCTCGCGAGACTCCCCGACTTCATCGCACGCAACATTCGCGGCGAGACCGACAGCGAGATCGTCTTCGCGACGTTCCTGTCGTTCATCTGGGAAACCGGCCGGCTCGACGATCCCGAACTCGATCGCAAGACGATGGCGCAGGCGATCTTCCAGACGGTGGGCGCGATCGACGACGTGTCGAAGAAGCACTCGCAAGAGCCGGCCGTGCTGAACTGCGTGGTGACGAATCATCACGCGATGGTCGCGCTCCGTCGCGGGCTGCCGATGTCGTGGGTGAAGCGAACGGGGATTCGCGATTGCGATGTATGTCGCAAGGCGCCCGAGACTTCGGGTCGCGAGCCGAAACGAATGGACCATGACGCCTTCCGTTACGTGATCGTGGCCTCCGCGCACGCCGGCGTGGCGAAGGACTGGTTCGAGCTGCCGAACAACGCGCGCGGCGCGGTCATCGCGATCGACCGCTCGCTCGATGCGCAGGTCGTCGAGTTGTGAACTGCATCGCGCGCGTTGTGAGTGCCTGTTGCGTGCTCGCAGCGAGCGCGTGCGGCGGTGCGCACGCGGAACAACCGAGTGCGAGTACGGCCGCGATGGCAGCGGCACGCGAGGACAGCGCGGGCGATCTCGAAGCGGGTGAACCGCCCACGACGGGGGCGAGCAACAGCGCAGAAACCGGGACACCCGCGCGCATCGTGCTCGGTGCGAGACGCGAGCGCGCAGCGGCGACGTTCGCGCGATTCTACGAAGCGATCGCGCGTCGCGACGTGATGTCCATGACGCAGATGCTCGATGCCGCGGTGTACGACCTCGATGGCGGCGACATCGTTCCGCGCGAGACGGTTGCGCGCGACATCGACGAAGCGACGGGCCGCATCGATCCGGTGCAACTCCGTGCGGCACTGACCGGCGTGCGACCGACGGTGCGATCGAGTGGCGAAGCGCGGCGGCTCGGGCGCGTGCAGCGCGTGCCGATGACACCGGACGACTGGGTGGTCGACTGGCCGATCCGCGGTGGGAGCATCGGTGTCGGTGTCGCGTTGCCGGTGCGTTCGATGATGGTGCGTTTCGTTGGCGACGATGCCGTCGTCGCTGGCGTCACGCTCGGTCGGCGCGGGTATCGGTAGTCGCACGCATCACTGGCCGTGATCGGCGGCACGGGGAGTCGTCAGCGGCGTCGCGTTCCCAGTCACGACCGGATCGTCGCAGTTCCATCCGAGTGACCGACGCGGCTGCGCGGTCGATGCATTCGAGCGCGAGTGTCCGCACGGAGGGGACATGCGACATACGATTCGCGCGCTGGCGCTCGTCGCGGTGGTGGCACACACCGCCTGCGATGCGTCGGACGGTGTCTACAACGACGCGTCGATTGCGCGCCACGATGCGACGCCGCCACGGCCTGACACGGTTGTGTCGGAAGACGCCGGCCACGATGCTCATCGAAGCACCGATGCGTGGGTCGCGCCCGACGATGCTGCGGCACCGGACGCCGGCGCACCGCTCGTCGAACATGGCGCCATCTGTGCGGATGCGATTCCCCTGCCTGCTGGTAGCTGGCTCGACTTCCAGCGCGTTCCTTCGACCGGCGTCACGAGCACTCAATGCAGTCCGGGCGACGGTCCGCAGCGCTTCTATTCGTTCACATTGCCGGCGCACATGCGCGCGGTAATCAGCGCTGTTCCCGACGGCGCCCCGTGGCGCGTTCACATGCGCGCGCTCGTGGCGTGCGATGCGCCGGACTGCCTCGCGGAAACGGAATCGAGCGTTCTCGGCGGCGACGCGACGATGGCGATCGACAGTCCGGGAAACGAACCCGTTACGAAGATCATCAGCGTGAGTGGGCGCGACGCGACCTCTGGCGGCGCGTTCCACATCCGCCTCCGGCTCGATCCGTTGCCGCCGTCACCGACGTGTTCGCTTCCGATCGTCCGGGCACTCGTGGCTCCGAGTGATACCGATTCGAGTCCGAACGATCCGAACGTGCCTGCTCCTTCGTGCGTCCTCTCGCCGGAATCGGCGCGCCTCTACTCACTGCACCTCGAGCGTCGAACCGACGTCGTGCTGACGTCGCGGGACGGAGCGATCGCGATTCGCCGCGCGTGCGATCAACCGCTCGGGGAGATCGTCTGCAATAGCCACTCGGCCGCCTCGGCCGCGGAGATCCGCACGACGCTCGACAGAGGCGACTACTACGTCGCGACCAGCGGCGCGTTACTCACGTTCACCACAACGACGTTCGCTCCGAATGCACGATGCGCGACGCCGACTCCGATCGCCGACGGCTCCGTGTTCCACCAGGATTTTGCACTCGCCGGGCAGTCCGATCCGACGTGCGGCCGCGATCCCGAGAGCGACACGGTCGGCAACCCGCTCTACTACACGGCCACGGTGCCCGCGGGATACACGCTCGCGGTGATCTCCGACTCCAACGTCGGCATGATCTCGCCACCGATATGCTCGGGCGGGGCCTGCGTGTTTCACGTCGATCATCACGTCGATGCGAACTACCGCAACGTCGGCAGCACACCCCGCGACGTGCTCGTGTACGTCGCCGCAACGACGCCGGCCGTGTTCGATGTGGGCTTCCGACTCGTTCCGCCCGCGACGAACAGCACATGCGCAACCGCCACCATGATCGGGTCCGCGGCCCGACTCACGGATCTTCGCGGCATCACCGGCGGTCCGACCAGCGACTGCGGACTCGCGACCGAGGGAACGCTCTTCTACGCGATCGACGTACCGCCGCACTACACGCTCGATGTGCACGCGAACCAGCATCGCGATTACTTCTTCGACCGAACGTATCTGCGCATCGTCGACAGCTGCGCGAGCGGCCAGTGCCTCGCGCCGGTCGCGGCATTCGACAACGCGCTTCACGCGTCGGCGGTGAACGGCTCGGATGCACCACGCACGATGATCATCGAGGTGTCCGATCCGAGCGGCGGAAACCGTGTCGATCTCGCCGTCGACCTGATCGCCCCGGCACCGTGACTCAGTTCACCGCGCGCCGGCCCAGCCCTTCCTCGCGCGCATCGAATACCCCGCGCGCCTTCGCCGAGACGAGTTCCGTGATGGCGGCGCGATAGCCGCGCGTCACGAACTGCCGCGCCGCGAAGCGGTTCAAGAACCCCAGATGCCCGATGTCCGGCGAGATGTGAATGAACGTCACGCCGGGGTACATCCGCGAGTACAGCTCGATGCCGCGGCGTTCCTTCTCGCTCAAGATGATCGACAAGGTCTGGTTCAACACCCGCGCCGCGCCGCGCTGCGCGATCGACGCGCGATCGGGCGGCGTGTTCATCGGGCGGTAGATGTTCGAGACGATGACGACCTCGGCACCCGCTTCGACCGCGAGGTCCGCGGAGAGAGTGCGGGCGACTTCGCCGTCGACGAAATAGCGATCGCCGATGCGGTACGGACGGAAGATCCCGGGGACGCAACACGACGCAGCGACGGCTTGTGAGATCGGAACATCGTCGCGATAGCCGCGCCCGAACACCTCGCGGCCGCGGCCGTCGATGTCGCACGCGGTCACCAACACGGTCGCCGGGATGCGACGAAAGTCGTTCTCCGGGAGCTTGTCGCGGAGAAACCGCTCGAGGCGATGAAGCGAGAACGCGCCCGAGAGCAGGTGCCCCGGGCTACGGATCTCGGCGAACGAGGGCATTCCGAAGAACGCTTCCTCGTGCAGGAACGGTCCGTCCGTCTTTCGCTTCCAAGGGAGCCGGTACGCGTCGAGCAGGTCGTCGAGGCCGATCCCTTGTCCGTACGTCGCGCTGACGATCGCGCCCGCGCTTGCACCGACATAGATCGAAGGCCGGAGTCCGACCTCCTCGAGGGCCTTGATCACGCCGAGATGCGCGATGCCACGCGCGGCACCACCCGACCCGACGAAAGCGATACGTGGCGGCCTGAGCATGTCGTGATTCACTCCTGCGAGACGCGGGCCGGTCAAGATCTCGACGATGAAAGGGCCGTGTTCGCGAGCCGCTACCCGCACGCCGGCTGCGAGGTTCGCCCCGCGAGGGGCACGGCTCAGCGTGCGCGCTGGTTCGCCGGGAGCGACAGATTGATGAGGTACATGCGCGCTTCCTGCGCGGCGGTTCCGTACGGGAAGCGACGGATGAGCGCACGGAGCGTATTGCGCGCTTCACCGAACTGCTGAACGTCGGCCTGGCAGTGGGCCATGAGCAGTAGCGCGTCGTCCGCTGCTTCGCTGTCCGGTCCGTCGACGACAGCCTGGAGCACGACGATCGCCTCGCGCTGTCGCTGCAAGTGCCGCAATGCATCGGCCTGCGCAACG
>CBIHQZ010000213.1:0-8658 GCA_966212315.1 uncultured Myxococcales bacterium | reverse complement strand
GAAGATGTTCATCGCGGCACTCGGATCCCTCGTCCGTGCCGCGCGCCCGCCCCGACCCGGTGCACCGCGGGTGCCGCGCAGAGGACATCGCGAGCGCGCTAGATCGCGCGTCAGCTTGCGCAGAGCGAACGCGTGCACTCTCGCGGTGCTCGCCGATTCATCACGCGCGCAATCGCTGTCGCGCATCGAGCCGCACGGGCACACCGCAACTCATCGCGTGACTCGCGTCGGCTCCCAACGCGGCACGTGAGGTTGGCGGCAGCTTCGAACGGATCACGGGGATACGCCGCCCGGCAGCGATCGAACGCGCTGTCGCGGGTCGTGTCGCCGAGTGTTCGCTCAGCGCGGACCCGACGGCCGGATCGCGTATCGATGCATCACGACGCCTTCGGGGAACGTCGCATGCTCGATCAGATCGCACTCGACGGGGCGCTGGCTGTCGTCGAAGAGAGGGCGCCCTTCACCGAGAATCACCGGGTGAACGAAGAGCAGCAGCTCGTCGAGCAGACCGCGCCGCAACAACTGGGTCGCCACGTTTGCGCCGCCGACGCCGATGTCGCCTTCGGTATCGCGCCGCAACGTTGCGAGCCGATCGATCGCGTCGTCACCGCCGATGATGCGCGTGTTGTGCCCCGCTTCGCGCCGTGTGTTCGAGAGCAGTACCTTCGGAGCGTCCATCCAGATGCGGCCGTACTCGCGGATGCATTCGGGCTCTGATTCGTCCACGGCAGCGCTCGGCCAGAACGATTCCATCGTCTCGTAGATCACGCGCCCCTGGACCATCGCGGCGAGGTTTCGCGCGCGGGCGTTGAACGCGCGATGCAGTTCCTCGGTGATGCGAAGCCAGTTGCCGCCGCCTTGTTCGTTCGAGCGGTGCTCGATGCGCAGGTCCAACGAGACGTTCATCCAGTAGACGGTGCGACCCATCCGCGCAGGGTAATTCATCGCGGTACGGGCGGGTCACGTTCCCAATCTCGAAGTCGCTCCGGTGTACAACGGACCATGCACTCGACTCGCTCGATCCTCGCCCTGTTCGCCTTTTGCACCGCGCTTCTCACTGCGTGCGCCGGGGCGAATACTTCCCCCGCGCAAACCGCCGCGAGCGCGCCTCCCGCCGAGACCGCCGCGTCCCCTGCTCCCTGTTCGACCGATGAATGCGCGCATGCGATCGAGCCGCCGATCGCGCCATCCGCGTGCGGCGTGGGGCACGAGAACGAGATTCACACCGTCTGCCGGCGCGTTGCCGACGGCACCTGTCAGCGCGTGCTGCAATGCGCGAGCAGTTCGCCCGCGCCGTGAGTTCGCGGGCGCCTTGCCGAGGCCGCGATCGCGATGCAACGCTCGCCGAATGGGTGCATCGCCGTATTGGTATTTCGTTCCGTATCAACCCGATGTGCAGGCCGCGCTCGACGCGCTCCGACAGCGCGAATTCGAAGCAGGCCGCTACTTCCCGGTCGTCCATCCGATGATCGACGGCCTCCATTTCGGCGCGCCGGACTTCGCCGCTCGACGACCGGGCTGCCGCCACGCGTCGATCGAGGACGCGATGGAAGAAGCCGCGGAGGAGGGAACGCAGAGCATCCTCGATCTCGCGACGATCGGTGATCGACCCGACTACTGCGTGGCCGCGCGCGTGCCGGACGCTCTCCTCGTCGACACGATGGGGACCGCGAAGCCGTCGCGTGCGCAGATCGAGCAACACCTGAGTGCGTTGCTTTCTCCGATCGGCCGGGGGCAGGGGTCGTATGTCGTCGCCCATGAGAACGGGAAACCGAGCGAGATCTGGTTCGCGGGGTACTCGTTCGATTGAACGGCGCGTGAGTCACCGTGCGTTCAGGCGAGCCCATCGGCGTCGTCGTCGACCGCTCGTCGCGTCGCGCGCGCCCTTCCTGTGATCGACAGGAAGGGCGACGTGTGGGGACAGCGCGGCTCGACGTCATGATTGACAGCATGCTGTCAAGTCAACCGGGCCGCCGCGTTCGGGGGAATCCTGCCGGAGCGATCAGTGCCCCAGTGCCTTGAGGCCGAGGAAGATCAGGATCGCGCCGCCGATGCCGCCTCCGAAGAGGAGATAGAGCATGGACCAGCCGGCAGCGAGAACAGGAGCGGTGGTGGCGATGGTTTCGATCATGATGTCCTCCGTGGATTCGATCCGTGGCGGCGTCACCGATCGTCGGTGCGCCGCATCCCAACATCAGCAATGGGTGGACCAAGCTCCCCAGCGAGGACTGCATCCGCGGGTGACAGCGCCACACCTGCGCCGCGGTGGCACACGGCGGTTCTCGTCGCGCTCTACCTGCTCGTCGCGATTGCTGGACTGATGTCCCCGCACGATGCGTCCAGCACCGTCGTGGCGGCTGCGTCGAACCGTATCGCCCGTGCGTACCTGCCGCTATTGTTCGTGCAATGGATGCTCGTCGCGTACGTCGCACGCGTCGGCCGTCCGCGCGGAACGCTCGAGGCGCTGATCGGCGAACGGCCTCGCACGGCGCCCAGACTCGCCGGCGATCTCGCCCTCGCCGCCTTGGCGTGGGTCGTCATCACGGCCGTGGAAATCGCGTGGTCGCGATGGGTACCGGGCTCGCGCGCCGCGGCTTCGGCGACGGCACTCCTTCCGCACACCGGACTCGAGCGCACGGTCTGGATCGTCGTGGGGCTGAGCGTGGGCTTCGGCGAGGAAGTCGTGTTTCGCGGCTATTTTCGCGTCCAGTTCGCAGCCTTGTTCGGCAGCGTGCCGATCGCGATCGTCTTGCAGGCTTTGCTCTTCGGGCTCGCGCACGCCGAGCAGGGCCTCGCGGCCGCGATTCGATCGGGCGTCTACGGGCTCGGGCTCGGCGTACTGGCTCAGCAGCGCAGGTCCCTGTGGCCGGGGATCGCGTGCCACGTGTGGACCGATCTTGCGAGCGGCCTCTGGCGGATCTGACCCGCGGGTCGAAGGAACACCGGGGTTGATGTGGGGGGCGGAGGCGGTTCGGCATCCCCGATCCGGACAAAGTCCGGTATCCTCCCCGCGGCAGTGACCCGTGTGCGCTCCAGGTCGGAGCGCCGGGACCTGCCAAGAATTGCCCGCGTTTACGCGAGAGACCGAGTGAGTGAATGCCTCGCAACCAGATTGTGATCAACGTCGATGTGGGTGAGACCCGCGTCGCTCTCATCGAAAACGGAATCGTTACCGAACTGAACATCGAACGTCGCGGCGACAAGAGCGTCGTCGGCGACGTCTACCTCGGCAAGGTGACCCGCGTTCTGCCCGGCATGAACGCAGCGTTCGTGGACATCGGACTCGAACGCGCCGCGTTCCTCCACCTCGAAGATGTCGTTCCCGAAGGTGCTGGACGGGTCGGCGGCGGCGAAGACGATGTCGACGCGCATTCGCACTCGCACGGCGCGCCGTCGCGCGCGCATCCGCAGTTGCACCGCGCCGCACCGCCGACCGCGGAACAAGAAGCAGGACCGGGGACCGCGGAAATGGTCGCGGCCGCTGCGACGCGTGCGATCGACGAGCCGCCTGTGTCAGGGATCTCGGTCGTGGCGGTCGACTCAGTCGTCGAAACCGTGCTCGAGCGAGTTTCTACGCCGGAAAACGAGCCGGGTGAATCCGCCGAAGCGGCGTCCGACGCTGGTGACGAAGACGGCGATGTTCTCGACGAGAGCGCCGCAGACGGCGAAGAAGGCGCCGAGACGGGCGCTGCCGACGACGACAGCGACGAATTCGGCGACGACGAAGATCTCCCCGAAGCCGAGATGCGTACGAGCGATCCGGACGGCGATGCGCTCGACGAATCACGGCCCGACGACGACGAAGGGGACGCGACCGTCGCGGATCTCATCGCGGACACCGACGAGGGCGGAAAGCGCGCGCCGGCGGCAGCGGCCCAGCCTTTCATTCCGAGCCCCAGCGGCGGCGGGGCGAGAGGCGATCGACGCGGGCGTCGCGGTCGAGATCGACGCGGCGGCAGTGGCAGCGCTGGGGGTGGTGGGGGTGGGGGGGGGGGCGGGGGCGGGGGCGGTGGCGGGCGCGAGAGCGGCAGCGGCAGCAGCGGCGGGCGTGATCGCAACAACCGCTCACGGCGCAAGGATGCCCGCGGCGGCGGCGGTGGTGGTGGCGCGCCCCGCGATCGCGTCGAGCGCAACGAGCGCGCGGAATCACGTGGGGGTGGTCAGGAACGCGCGAAAGCGCCGGCCGCTCCGAAGAACATCCGCGACGTGCTCCGAGAGGGGCAGGAGATCGTCGTCCAGGTTTCGAAGGGACCCATCAGCACGAAGGGCGCGCGTTGCACTTCGCACGTCTCGCTGCCGGGCCGCTACGTGGTCTACATGCCGACCGGCGATCAGATCGGCGTATCGAAGCGCATCGGCAACGACAAGGAACGCAAGCGGCTGCGCGAAGTGATCGAGCTGATCAAACCCGAGAAGGGCGGGCTCATCGTTCGCACCGCGAGCGAAGGGCTCACCAAGAAGCAGCTCAAGAGCGACGTCGGATATCTGGTCCATCTCTGGGCCGACATCTGGAAGAAGCGTGAGAACGCCAAGTCGCCGGCGATGCTCTATTCAGAACTCGATGTAGTGCTCCGCACGGTCCGTGACGTGATGGGCCCCGACATCGAGAAGATCGTCATCGACGACAAGGAAGCGCACGCGCGCTGCGTACGGTTCGTCGAGCAGTTCATGCCGGACCGCAAGGACGACGTGGAACTGTATTCCGGCAGCGAACCGATCTTCGACGAGTACGGCATCGAGGACGAGATCGCGCGCGCGCTCGCTCGCAAGGTGCCGCTGAAGTCGGGCGGCTACCTGATCATCGACGAGGCCGAAGCACTCACCGCGGTCGACGTGAACTCAGGGCGATTCGTGGGCAAGCGCGACGTCGAAGAGACCGTCACGCAGACCAACATCGAAGCCGTCGCGGAGATCGCCTACCAGCTCCGACTCCGCAATCTCGGCGGTCTCATCATCCTCGACTTGATCGACATGGATCGGCAGTCGAACCGCGACAAGGTCTACCGCGCGCTGAACGAAGCGCTGAAGCAGGACAAGGCGCGCACGAGCATCTTGCGCATCTCGGAACTCGGTCTCATCGAGATGACGCGCAAGCGCACCCGAGAGTCACTGGGGCGTCAGCTCTACGAGCCGTGCTTCTACTGCGACGGCACCGGCAACACGCAATCGAAGCTCACGATCGCATACGAAGTGCTTCGTCAGATCCGCCGCGAACTGGATCAACTCCCTGGTTACAACATCGTCGTGAACTGCCATCCGGCGGTCGCCGACACGTTGAAACACGAAGTGCGCGAGGTGCTCGAAGAGGTGCAGCGACGCAGCATGCGCCGCATCGTCGTGACCTCGAAACCCGAGTACCATATCGAGCAGTTCGATCTCGTGGGGCAGTAGGCCCGAGGAGCGGCGCGCATGGCGACGGACGACGGGCGTCGGGTCGAAGAGCGGGTGACGATCAACCAGGAGTTCGAATCGTTCGACGCGTTCATCGACGAGTACGTCACGAACATTTCGCGCTCGGGCGCCTTCATCAAGTGCAAGGCGCCGCTCCCCGTCGGCACCAAGGTCAATCTCAAGTTCACCGTCATCGCAGACGACATCGAATCGGTGGCCGGCATCGGTGAAGTCGTTCGCGTGCAGAACGATCCGCCGGGAATGGGCGTGGTGTTCACGCAGTTGTCCGACGAGAGCACGCGACTGATCGAAGCGCTGCTCCTCCAGCGCCGCACGCGATGAGGCACACGAGATGACGATCTGGGATCGATTCGCCAACCGCATGCGCGACGCGATGGACACCGGTGCTCCCGGCGGCGGAAGTGGTCGCGCGGGCGAGAACGTTTCGGTCGCGCCGAGCTTGGCCGAGCGCCTCGGATTGCTGCGCATCTCGGACGAAGCTCTCGCGACCGAACTCGAGCGACGCCGGCGCATGCGCGGCAAGAATCCGACGCGACGTCCCGCGGGCGACGACGAACTCGATGCGATGCGCGAAGCACGCCGCACGCGCCTGCGTGAACGGCCACTCTCGAAAGCGTATGCAGCGCTCGAAGTGCAGCCGACTGCGAGCCGCGCCGAGATCGAACGCGCGTACCGCTCTCTGTTGCGTCAGTTCCATCCGGACCGTCATCTCGGCGATGCCGAGCAGCATCAGAGCGCGATCGCGTTGGCAGCGTCGCTGACCGATTCGTATCTCGCGGTGCTCCAGCGCTTCGATCGCTGAGTCGCACGCGCGCGCTGCAGCTCGCTGCGCGCCAACAAACATTCGCCCCAGCAAATCGGTCCGCGGCGCACGGCGTGCTCGTCACCTGCACAGCCATGCACCATCTCGCCAATCGGCATCGATCGCGTCTCGCGCTGACGCTGGCCGCCGGGTCCATCGCGTTGGCCGCGTTCATTTGCGCGCGCGCCGCATCGGCGCAGCGCTGCCCGACCCGACCGGGTATCTCACCGGCCCTCGCGAACATCGACGCGCTCGAGCGACTGGCGTTCATCCGCCGGCGCATCGACCACGCCGCGTACCGCTCGCGCGTGTGGGCCGCCACCTGGGGTTCTGCGTATGCGACGGTCGCGACCGTTCAAGTCGTGCGCATCCCGCTCACCGAAGATCCGACGACGCAGATCGAAGCCGCCCTCGCTGCGGGCTCCGCGAGTCTGGGCGCATTGTTCGTGGCGATCGTTCCGCCCGCCGTCTTGTGGGACACGCGCACCATCCGCCAACGCATCGCGCGGCATCGGCAGAGCGATGACATCTGCGCGTTCGTGGCGGATGCCGAAACGATCCTCGAACACAGCGCGAGCAATCAGGCCTTCGGTGTCGGGCCGGTGATGCAGAGCGTGACCCTCGGCTACAACATCGGGCTCGGGCTGCTCATCGGGTTCTGGCTGCACGACTGGACCACCGCAGCGATCACGATGGCGACGGGCACCGCGATCAGCGAGGTGATGCTTCTCACCAAACCCACGGATGCGATCGATGCCTGGCGTCGCTACCGGATCGGCGACCTGCGATCGACGATTCGACCGTCGACTTCGTACTGGATCGTCGCGCCCGATATCTCCCCCGAGCGCGTGGGGCTGTCGGTGCGAGGGACGCTGTGAGCGCGCTCAGTCGATGCGCAGGAAGTTCTTCTCGAGCAGTGCGACGAGGATCTCGCAGGTCTCGAGGTCCGTCGCGCGAGAGCGATTGAGCACCGTTTCCGTGTGCCCGAAGTTGATCGCGAGCTGAAGCACATCGAGCTCGCCCGGTTTCAGATCGCGCAGCGGCGGCACGAGCGGCGACGGAAGACTCACGTGCGCATTGAGCGGCGGAAGCTGCGGTTGAAGCCGCTTCAGCTCGTCCATCTGCCGCATCCCTTCCATCAGGATGGCTTCGGTCGACAGGTTCATCTCGTCCGCGAACTCGCGCTCGTCGGGCGGATCGAGCTCGAAGGTTCCGTGCTCCCACGTGAGCAGACGGTAGATGCTCTTGAGCGGTGCGATCTCGCTGTTCTCGTTGATGCTCGCGTGGATGATCGTGCCGCGACGAAGGAACACGCGGCCGACATCGTCTTCTTTGCGAAGCACGAGCACGCCGCTCTTCTTGCTCGTGGTGAACAGCTGGAGCAGGTCGACGAGCGGAACCTCGTCGATCGTGCCCGTCATCGTGCGCACCTGACTCGTGCGTCGTGCCGCAGCGACATCCTGCATGCGCGCCTTGGGGTCCGCCGTATCCGCACCCGCTTCGCTCATCGCGACGCGAATGATGCTCGTGCCGATCAGTACGCGGTCGCCCTCTTTCAGCCGCGCGCGCTTGATCTTCTCGCCGTTCACGAACGTGCCGTTCGTACTGCCGAGATCTTCGATCGACAGCGCATCGCCCTGCAGCGACACGCGCGCGTGCTTTCTCGACACCATGTCCTCGACGAGCACGACCTCGAGGTCGTTCGCGCGGCCGATGAAGATGTCCTTGTCCCCCGCGATAGGGAACTCACCACCCTGGTACTTCCCGGAGATGAATCGCAGCGCGTACTGACGCGGCTTCGGCGGGGAGTCCATGGATGACGTTCTGGAAGGCTAGAAGTTTCGGAGCGTGCGGGTCAAGTTCGCCGCACAAGCGTTGACAACGAAATGCGCGGCGGGTAGATCACCCGCCCCCTTTCCACGAGGACGCAATGTATCTCTTCGGCAACAAGATCAAGCGCACCAAGGTCCGTAACAAAACCGCCAAGTACCGGGCGCAGCGCCGCAAGAAGAACCAGAAGCGCATCGCGCGCATGCTCAAGGGCTGATTCGCCCCTGCCGCTCGCCTGCCGTTTCGTTCGGCCGTTCGACCTTCGACATCCTGTTCCGCAAGCCCGTGCTGCGTCATCGACGTCGGTGAGCGATCGCCGTCGTCCGTCCGCGGGCACCCTGCGCTGGCTCGTATACTTCCGGCGAAGCAGCGGCGTATCGTCGCCTTCCTATCGCGAGGGACATGGACTCATACCGACCGATCGACGTGCTCAGCGACTCCACCGGCGAGACCGCCGAACGCGTGGTGCGCGCTGCATTGCTGCAGTTCCCAGCGCGGAAGGTTCGCATTCGCTTCCATCCGCGCGTGCGTGATCGCGAAGCGGCGCGGGCCGTGGTCGAGGGGACCGCGTCCGACGGCGGCTTGTTGGTCTTCACCGTCGTTTCGCCCGAGTT
>CBIHQZ010000212.1:0-8699 GCA_966212315.1 uncultured Myxococcales bacterium | reverse complement strand
CGGACGCGTCGCGTGACGTGCAGTCGGACATTGCGACGGACATCGCGGTCGCGATCGATGTCGGGGCGCAGGACACGGGAAGTGCCGTCGATTCGGGGAATGCGCGCGATGCGATCTCCGAGCGCGAAGGGAGCGAGACGCACGGCGGATGCGGATGTCGCGTCGCCGGTCACCGCAGCCAGCGTGCGGCCGAGATCGCGCTGCTCGCACTCGCGACGGCCGCCGCGTTGGCGCGGCGGCGACGTCGGTAGATCAGGACCGTCGCGATCGCTTCGATCGCTTCATTCAGTACGCACGCAGACCCCTCCCCATCGCTTCGATCGCTTCATTCACTACGCACGCAGACCCCTCCCCATCGCTTCGATCGCTTCATTCATTTGCCCTCTCCCCGAACGACACTGCGCGCTTCGTCACGCGTGAGTGTCGTCCGAAGAGGGGCACGCTCGAAGACATGCGCGCGATGCGAACGGCGAATGCCCCTCTTCGGACGACACTGATGGATTCACACTGCGAAGTGTCGTTCGGGGAGGGGCGATCAGTCCGCGGTGTAGATGATGGGGAGGGGTCTGCGTGCGAACGCACTGCGCACTGCGTCACGCGTGAGTATCGTTCGGGAGCGGTCTGCGTGCGTTCTCACCGCGGCCGCAACGTCGTCACATCACGCCCGTACGGCGCGAGCCCGGTCGGCGCAGGATTGCTCGCGGCCGGCAGCGTCGCGAGGATCCCGCGCGCATCGGTGAGCTGACGCTGCATCGCGGTGCGATCACGCGAGAGCGCCGCTCGTGCATCGCCGTCGACGCCGTTCACCAGCGAGCCGTTGTAGAGCGACAACGCCTGCTCGAGCTGCCGCGCCGCCGATTCCATGTAGGCGCGATCGAACGACGGCCCCGGCTGCGTCGAGGACAACGCATGCATCGTCGTACGGCTCTGATCGACGACGCCGCGACTCGTGCCGCTCTGCGTCTGTTCGACCCGCTCGCCCGCGAACACCGCGTTGACCTGCTGCCCCGCGCTCGCGTGCTGCATCACGAGTCGATCCGCGAAGAGCGCGACGCGATCGTCACGCGCGCGATCCTGCGCAACCGATGCCTGCTCGATCACGGCACTGTGCAGCGCACCGACGACCCCGGCGATCTGACCGTCATCGAGCGTTGCAGCGGGACCACCGCCGCGCGCCGTCGGCGTGTGCGGAATCCGTCGGCCGCGACAGGCGCTCGCGCTCGTCAATGCGACGAACGCGAACGCAATGGTCGAGATGGAGGTGATCGATCGGCGGAAGTGACTGTGCATGAAGGATCCTCCGCGCGCGCTGCGCGATGATCTTCGATGCAATTCTCGGATCAGGTCGTGGCGGGCGCGGCCGGAACGGGCGTGACCTTCGGATGACGCGGGATGACCTCGTGCCGCGGAAGGGTCGTCTCGTAGCGCGCGAGACGCGTGGCGTCGTCGCGGAACACGCGCCGCGCTGCGACGCGAATGTGAGCGACCTGTGCGCTCACGGCGTGCGCGAGCGAGTCGGTGTGCGCGCTGTTCTCGTGTCGCGCCGTCTGCGTGTGAACGTGTGCGAGGTCGGCACCGTCGAGCGCGTGCACGACATCTTCGAGCTGACGCACGCCGGCCTTGTCGAGTCCGACCTTGGCGGCCTCGGTGGGGTGCGCATGCGCGGCAGCGAGAAGTGCGTCGGCTGCGTGGCGGGTGGACGCGGTCGACGAGGTCTGCGGATTTGCGCCGACGCCGAACGCATGGAGCAACGCTTCGTTGCCCGGAAATGCGAGGCGCGCGTCGTCGCGAACGTCGCGGAGGAACGAGATCACCGCGGCTCGCGCCTGCGCAGCATGAACGCCGGCTTCGACTTGCACGTGGAGCGTCGACGAGGTCCCGCCCTCTGCCAGCTCCAACGCGTTGATGCTCGTGGAGAGCGTGTCGCAGTCGTGTTTCGAGACGCGTTTCTTGAACTGCGGATCGCGAAGGTCCTCGAGCGCGGCATCGTGGATGTGTCGCGCATCGACGGCGATGGATCGGTAGTCGTGCTTCGGCTTCGTCGGCATGTGTTCCTCCCTTTCCGGTGTGCAGTCGGGAGTCTATCGACAGTCCTGTCGCGCGCGAAAGCCCCCCTGCCGCACACGCGGGCCGGAAGGCGGAATGACTCGGGCGGAAGGCGACGTGATCTGTTCGGAAGGCGACGCGCTTCGGGCGGAAGGCGACGTGAATTGGTTGGAAGGCGACGCGCTTCGGGTGGAAGGCGACGTGAATTGGTCGGAAGGCAACGCGCTTCGAGTGGAAGGTGACGTGCTTCGGGTGCGAGGCGGCGTGAATGGGTCGGAAGGCGAGGTGCTTCGTGCGGAAGGTCGCGCGCTTCAGACGCGAGGCGACGCGATGCAGTGGCCTCGACGTGCGGTGGTGGGCCAGTGCGCCGCCCGCGCACCGAACGCGGGGCGTCCTTCGACTGCGCTCCTCGCAGACTCGTCGCTTCGCTCAGGATGATCGGGAAGAAGGAACGGGTGGTTCTTCTCGGCGGATGATGATCGGGACGAAGGACCGGATGGCCCTTCACTCCTCGCGGGCCGCTCTCAGTACGCGCGGGCGAACACCACGCGCTGCGCCGACGGCTTCCCCGTCACGACGCACACGCCCGGCTCGATGTCCCCTTCGAGCGGGATGCAGCGGATCGTGGCGCGCGTCTCGTCCTTGATCTTCTTCTCGGTCTCCGGCGTGCCGTCCCAGTGCGCCATCACGAACTGCCCGAGGCCGTTCACTTCGAGCGCCGCCTTGAAGTCGTCGTACGTGTCGGCCTTCACGGTGCGCGAATCACGGAACGCCTTCGCCTTCGCGAAGAGCGCGTTCTGGATCTCGGTCATCAAGCCGGCCAGCACATCGCCCACGCCCGCGAGCGGCACCGTCGTCTTGTCTTTGCCGCCCACGTCGCGTCGCTTGTACACGCACGTGCCGCCGTCGACATCGCGCGGACCGATCTCGACGCGTACGGGCACGCCCTTCTGCTCCCACTCGAAGTGCTTCGCGCCGGGACGCATCTCGTCGCGACCGTCGAGCACCACGGTGAGCCCCTTGGCTTCCGCTTCCTGCTTGATGCGATCGCCCGCTTCCATCACGCGCGTCTTCTCCGCGTCGTTCTTGAAGATCGGAATGATCGCGACGTGAATGGGCGCGAGCTTCGGCGGGAGCACCAGTCCTGCGTCGTCCGAGTGGGTCATGATGAGCCCGCCGACGAGACGCGTGGAAACACCCCACGACGTCTGCCACACGTGCTCGAGCCCGCCTTCCTTGCTCTGGAAGCGCACGTTGAACGCCTTGCCGAAGTTCTGCCCGAGGTCGTGGCTCGTGCCGGCCTGCAGGGCTTTTCCGTCCTGCATCATCGCTTCGATGCAGAAGCTCGAGACCGCGCCGGCGAACTTCTCGTTGTCGGTCTTCTTGCCGCGGATCACCGGCATCGCCATCACGTTCTCGGCGAAGTCGGCATACACGCCGAGCATGCGGTGCACTTCTTCGAGTGCTTCGTCGTGCGTCGCGTGCGCGGTGTGGCCTTCCTGCCAGAGGAACTCGCTCGTGCGCAGGAACATGCGGGTCTTCATTTCCCAGCGCATCACGTTCGCCCACTGATTGATCAACATGGGCAGGTCGCGATGGCTCTGGATCCACTTGGCGAAGAAGTGCCCGATGATCGTCTCGCTGGTGGGGCGCACGACGTACGGCTCTTCGAGCTGGTTCTTCACTTCGATCTTGCCGTCGACCGCGCGCAGACCCGAGTGCGTGACCACCGCGCACTCCATCGCGAAGCCCTCCACGTGCTGCGCTTCCTTGGCGAGAAAGCTGAGCGGGATGAGCAGCGGGAAGTACGCGTTCTTGTGCCCGGTCGCCTTGAAGCGCTTGTCGAGATCGGCCTGGACCTTCTCCCAGATGGCGTAGCCGTGCGGCTTGATCACCATCGCGCCGCGAACGACCTCGGCGGGTTCTGCGAGGTCACCCTGACGAATGACGTCCTGGTACCACTGAGCGAAGTCTTTGCTGCGTGTCGTGATGGTGGATTCGTTGGCCATGGCGCGCGTTGTGTAGCAGTCGCGGGGAGTCTTCGGAAGGCCGGTGTGCGGGGGACGGTGTTGGGTGGCGTGAGTCGCTGGAGAGAGAAGGCCGTCAACGTCGCCGTCCAGGTCTACGTCCGCTACGCCGAACTTCCGGGACCGTAGACCTTGACGGCGACGAAGACGTTGACCGCGATTCTGCCTTTCGAATCTCCGCGCCTCGCATTCGCAATTGCAGCAGCACGTCCCGATGTCATCGGGCACCCTCGGCGTCATGCCGACTGCGACTCCGAACGACGCACTGCGCGCGAGAGCGGCAGCCTCCAACGCGCGCTGGCGCTGGATCTTCGCCGCGCTCGCGGTGGTCATTCCGACCGCGCTCGGTCTCGCTTTCCGCCGGCAAGAGCTTCGACTGATGGCGCTCGCGGATCACGGTCGCAACGCGATCGCCACGGTCACGCGCGCCGACCACAACGGCACCTGGTACCAGTACGAGTTCGAGGGCCGTACCTACGACTGGAACGTCGCGCGACGGCAACTCCCATTGGAGCAAGGGCAGACCGCGGAGATTTCCTTCTCCCCCGACGACCCGACCCTGAGCCGACCCGTTCCGAACTACTCGCGTGCGAACTTCGAAGCCGAAGTGAATCGGCCGTTCAAGCGCGCGCTGTGCGGTGGGTTGTTCGCGTTCTTCGCGCTCGCTGCGTTGTTGTGCGAGTGGGCGCTGCGCAAACAACGCCGCGGCGATCCGGCGCGCACCACACCGCTGCTCTCACCGCGCGGGGCCGGGTATGTCGTCGCGACGCTTTTGATGGGCGCTGTTGCGGCGGCCGAGTTCGACGCCAGCGTTCGCGCCGTACAAACGAAACTGTTCGGCGCGAGCGCGTTCGGTTTGCCCACCGTGGCCGTGGTGCTGGTGATCGAAGCCGTGCTCTTCGCGCCGTTGTTCTGGATGATGCCGCACCTCATGACGATCGTGATGGCGGCGCAGCGCGAGGGACGCGGTGTTTCGAAGGCGGCGATCCTCACGGCGGTTGCGACTGCGGGTCCGGAGCATGCGCGGTCGAAGCGCATCGTGATCGCGGGCGCGGTGTACTTCGTGGCGTTGATGGCGGCGTGGATCGCGTACGCGGCGTATCGCGGAGTGTGAACGATGGGACCTCACCCCCGCTGCCGCGCGCCCCTCTCCCTTGGGTCGCGACTCCTTGGATCGCGAGGCGCACGCGACGTCGGGAGAGGGGCTGGGTGAATTGCGATGGGAGTGGTGTGCTGGCGTGGGGTGGATGCAGATCGTTACGCTCGCCGCTGCGCGCCAATGTGCGGGCGTGGGGTGGATGCAGATCGTTACGCTCGCCGCTGCGCGCCGATGTGCGGGCGTGGGGTGGATGCAGATCGTTACGCTCGCCGCTGCGCGCCAATGTCCTGCCTGCAACGCTGCAGCGACCTGAGCCCCTCTCTCGACGTCGCGCCCGGCGACGCGCGTGACGCGGTCGCGACGAGGGAGAGGGGCGCGCGGCAGCGGGGGTGAGGTGAGGCGCGCGCGGTGCGGGGATAAGGCCGCCCCCTACTGACACCCGCCGCACGACGAGCAGCACGACACGCACGACGTGCTCCACTGGCACGAACTCAGACACCACTGCCTGCCGCACGCGCAGCGCGAGCACGATCGATCATTGGTGCCGCTCTGGTAGTTGCACGCGTTGCCCGAATCGAGCGCGCACCCGCCCCACGCGCAGCTGCTGTTGCACACTTGATGACTGCACGGGTCGCACGAACCCTGTCGCGTCGATCCTCGCGCGCACACGCCCTGCCCGCCGCACGTTCCCCACGCGCCCCAGGTGCACGCACCGGTACACGTCGACGACTGTGACCCGCAGTTGCCGCACGCTTGCGATCGCGTCGCACCCGGCGCGCACACGCCCTGCCCGCCGCATGTCGACCACGCGCCCCACGTACACGAAGCGGTGCATGTCGCCGATTGCGTCCCGCAGTTGCCGCAGCCTTGCGTGCGCACTGCACCCGGCTGACAAGGCCCCTCGCCCACGCATGCGCCCGCGCTCCATCCGCAAGCCGCCGAGCACGTCTGCGTCTCGGTTCCGCAGTTCCCGCATGGCACCTGTTGCGTGGCGCCGGGTGAGCACATCGCGTTGGCGGTGCACGTGCCGAACGCACCCCACTGACAGGTCTCCCCGCACGTCGCGGTCTGCGATCCGCAGTTGCCACAAGGCTGGGTCGTCATCGTGTTCGGCGCGCACGGTCCCTCGCCGATGCACACCTCCCACGGGCCCCACTCGCACGACGCCGTGCACGAGGCACTGTGCGTCCCGCAGTTGCCGCACGGTTCCGAACGCATGGTTCCGGGCGTACACGACCCGGCCGACGTGGGGAGACACGCGACGCCGCATCGCGCGAAGCCGCTCGCGCACTCGCATGTTCCGGCGTTGCAGGTTTCGTTGGTCCCGCACGAACCGCTGGCGCACGTGCCGCCGCAACCGTTCGGTCCGCCACACGCTGCGCCGGTGCAGTCGGCAACGCATCCGAGATTGCTTCCGTCGAACGTCGACGCATCGGGCAAGCCGCCGTCGCGCGTTCCGTTGACCGTGACGTCGGTACAGCGGCCGAAGTCGTCACAGGTCTGGCCGTGCTCTTCGCATGCTTGCTGACGCGAGCACGGCCCGCTCGCGCACTGCGCGTCGATGAGCAGACAAGTGCCCGAGAGAAACACCGGCAAGCGCAGCGATTGATTGGGCTGGAATCGAAAGCGAACGATGCGGCGGATGGTGAACTCACCGGTCACGCCTTCGACGAGCATCGTGGCCACGCCGTCGCGCGCGCCCGCATCGCGCGGCACGATGCCGAAGCTCGCGGGAAGCGTGACACCGTGATCGCCCGTGACCATCGAGCGAATCCACTCTTGATCGGGAGGCGTGCCGGGTGCGATGGCCGTAGAGCCCGAGCGCACCGTGACCCGAATCGCGAGCGGCATGTCGGGCGAGAGATCGGTGCCGACGACCACCGTGTACTGCGTCGTTTCGTAGGTACACGCCGCGAGTACCACCAGGCACCAGAGCAGCATGACGACGCGAGTCACGTGTCCGAGCATCGCAGCTTTCGCGCCGTCTGTGCGGCCGCGGGCAATCCGATCACGCCCGCGCTTGCGGATTGCGTCGCGCGAATGCCACTCTGTCGCACACGAGGACACGATGAACGTTGCGTTTCGGTGTCTCTGCTCCGCCGCCCTCGTCGCGGCGACGAACGCGGCCTGCGATCCGTCGAATGCGCCGCGCGCACAGGCCGAATCCGCGCCCGCCGCGCAAGCCGCCCACGTCGTCGGTCCGACGGCCATCGCGAGTCGACCAACCGCTCGGATCGGCAACGGGGTCGACCACGCCCGTGAACACAGCGATCGCGACGCCGCTCGTTGCAATGGCGCGAGCGGCGGACGTTGCACCCGAGGTTCGGCTGCCGCTGGTGATCGAACTGCGCGGCCCGGCGCGCATCGAACGAACCGCGGAAGGCTCGTGGCTGGTGCGCATCGACGTGCACGTGACGAATCACTTCGATCGCGCGGCGATCTGCGAGCGGGCGATCTTCCACGCGACCGCCCACGGCGCGGCGCTGGTGCCCGACGCGGCGGTCTCGACGCTCGAAGAGATGATCCCGCTCGCGCCGGGGCAGAGTGTGGACGGCATCGTGGCGTGGACGGTGCCCGCCGGTGTCCGCGCGCCGACGCGGGTGAACGTCACGTACGGCATGCGCGACGAGCAGCTCGCGGTCGACGTACCGGTGGAGTGAGGGCATCCGCGCGGCTGCGGCGGATCGAGCGTTCTTGCGTAGACCCGTCCCCCGCATCTTCACGACGGTGCTCGCGCGCCCCTCCCCGAACGACACTCCGCAGTGCGGAACCAGGCGTGTCGTCCGAAGAGGGGCATGCAATGAGCGATCGCGTGGATCGACTCGATGCGATCCGCGAGTGCCCCTCTTCGACCGACAGCTTCGCGCGTCGATGCGCCTCGTGCGGCTGTCGGCCGGGGAGGGGCAAGTGATCACAGCGATCGAAGTGATGGGGAGGGGTCTACGTCCTCCTACCGCTTGAACTCGACGTTGCGAAATTGCCCCGGGAATTTCCCCTCTTTGTCGGCATAGAACGCGCGGATCTTCGCGAGGTCGGCCTCGAGATCATCCGTCGGGTACACCACCGGCCCGATGCCACCGACGCGCGTTCGATAGTCGAGATACCCGAGCGCGATCGGAACGCCGGCGGCCTTGGCGATGTAATAGAAGCCCGACTTCCACACGTCGGTGCGCTTCCGCGTTCCTTCGGGCGGAATCGCGAGGGCGAGTTCGTCACGCCGCGCGAACTCGTCGACCATCTGCTTCACGACGTCGTTGCGCGAACGGCGATCCACCGGCACGCCGCCGAGCCACTTCATGAAGCCGCCGAACGGTGGCGAGAAGATCGTGTGCTTTCCCATCCACGACAGATCGGCGCCGAGCACGTACGCGGTGCCGAGCATGAGCGGCAGATCCCAGTTCGACGTGTGGGGCGCGGCGATGAGGACGTACTTCTTCTCGTCGGGCACGCGGCCAGCGGCGTGCCATCCGAGTGTGTCGAGCACGAGTTTGCCGAAGGCGGCGCGAGCAGGTCGATCGTGATGAGCT
>CBIHQZ010000211.1:0-8703 GCA_966212315.1 uncultured Myxococcales bacterium | reverse complement strand
CGAGACCGATCTGCGCCGCGCCGATGTTGCTCGAGTGCGCGAGTACGCCCATCGGCGTGAGCCACGTCTCCGGGTGCGAGTCGTGGATGTTCAGATCGCCGATGCTCCACGATCCGCCGTAGCAGTTGATCAGCTGCCCCGCGTTGATCACACCCGCATCGAGCGCGCCACCGACGGTGAACACCTTGAGCGTCGACCCCGGCTCGAAGCGATCGGCGATCGCACGATTGCGCCGCGCATCGGGCTCCGACGTCGAGAACTCGTTCGGGTTGTAGGTCGGATAGCTCGCCATCGCGAGCACTTCGCCCGTGTGCGGATCGGTGACGACCACGCTCCCGCCGCGCGCTTCGAATTCCTGACACGTGAGCGCGAGTTCGCGTTCGACGATGTACTGAATCGTCTGATCGATGGTCAGCGTGATGTCGTTGCCGCCCTGACCGTCGGCCGGGGTGAGACCGTCGGCGAACACGAGTCGTCCCATCGCATCACGCACGCCGCGCAGCGCGACGGCATGACCGCGCAGTTGCTCGTCCAGCGACCGCTCGACCCCTTCGAGTCCGTGACCATCGCCGCCGACGAAGCCGAGTATGTGCGCCGCGAGACCGCGATTCGGATACCAGCGCTGTGGCTCGTTCGGCAGGTCGAGTCCTTCGCCTTCGCGCAGTCGCAGCGAACGCATGATGTCTCGCACCGCGGTCGCTTCGTTGTCCGCGAGGTGATGCTTGATCCAGCGGTACGCGCTGTTGCTCGCAAGACGTTCGCGCACATCCGCCAGCGGCACCGAGATCGCGCTCGAGAGGCGCACAGCGAGTGCTTCGGTGTCGACGTGACGTCGACGCAGTTCGCGCGGGTTCGCGAGGAGCGAGGGCACTTCCACCGTCACCGCGAGCGCGTTGTGATGGCGGTCGTAGATCGTTCCGCGCCGCGGCTGCACTTCGACGTCACGCAGATACTGGCTCTCGGCTTCGGCCTGCAGGTCCCGATGCTTTTCGACTTGGAGTTCGTGCGCACGCGCGACGAGTCGCGTGAACCCGAGCGAGATCATCACCACGAGAATGCCGAGACGAACTTTCATCCAGCGCGCGCGGCGCGGATCGAGATTCCTCATCGCGCCCTCCCGGAGAGCCGCGCGGGGCGCGAGCCCGACCCGGCGACGAGCGTGACGACGCGATCGGGTTCGACCATGCCGAGTTCCGTGCGGCCGACTTCACTCAGCGACTGCGGGGCGAGACGCGCGCCGCGCTCGAGGCGCAACAGCGAGATCCGTTCGCGCAAACGTCCGGCTTCGTCGCGCGATGACTGAATGCTGTACCCGATGGCGACGTTCTGGAATCGCAACGCGAGATGGGTCACGAACGCGACGCCGGACGCCGCGATCGACAACACGAGCAATGCGATGAAGCGAGACTGGCTCATCGGTACTGGATCTCCTGGTCACGCGGAATGCGGCGAGCGATGCGGAGCTTGGCGCTGCGGGCGCGCGGGTTTCGGTCTTGTTCCTCGGCACCCGCTTCGAGCGGCTTCTTCGTCTCGATCGCGAGGACATCGTTGTCGCGGAACGAATGCTTCACCGCGCGATCCTCGAGCGAATGGAACGAGATGATCGCGACGCGGCCATCGTCCGCGAGGAGGTCCGCGAGCGACGCGAGGAGCGTGTCGAGTTCGTCGAGTTCGCGGTTCACCGCGATGCGAATCGCCTGGAACGTGCGCGTGGCGGGGTCGATGCCGCGGCCGTATCGGGGCGGCCCGAGCACTCGGTAGACCGCGCTCGCGAGGTCCTTCGTCGTTTCCATCGCGTTCGCGTCGATGGCCTTCTTGATCGATCGCGCGATCGGGCGTGACGCGCGTTCCTCGCCGTACTGGTAGATCACGTCGGCGAGTTCGCGTTCGGTGAGATCTCGCAGCACATCGCGCGCGGTGAGATCGGCTTCGCCGTCCATCCGCATGTCGAGCGGACCTTCGGCGCGAAAGCTCATCCCGCGCTCGGCGTCGTCGAGTTGCGGCGACGACACGCCGAGATCTGCCACGATGCCATCGACGTGCTCGAAGCCCTGCTGCTTCACGATGTCCAGCGCCTCGGCCATCCGCCCCGCGCAGATCCGAGCGCGTGTTCCGAACGGCGCGAGACGTTCGCTTGCGGCTGCGCGCGCGATCGGATCGCGGTCGATCCCGATGAGCACTCCGTCCGGCGCGCTCGCTCGCAGAATCGCCTCCGAATGCCCGGCGCCACCGAGCGTGACGTCGAGATACACGCCTCCCGATCGGGGGCGCAGACCCTGCACCACCTCGTCGAGCATGACCGTCACGTGTGCGAACGCAGTCTCCATCGCGGCGGCTTCACCCCATGCGGCACGCGAGGCATTCGGGTCAATTAATCGGCGGGCACGGCGCCGCGAAGTACACTCCGCACGTGGTCGATACCCCTGCCGACGCCGATCCACTGGACGACGCATGGCAATCCCTGCTCGACGATGCGCACTGGAACGACGACGCGAAGCACCGAGCGTTCGTCGCCCTCGCTACCACCCTCGATCGCCTGCCCGACGCCGGCGCGCGCTATCGCGCCGTCGAGAACGATGCCGCCCGACGCGAACGGGCCGAGGCGGGAAAGCAGCTCGTCCTGAAGAGCGCGATGGCGCTGCTCGGATCGATGCCGCGCACGAGCATCGACGACGCGAAGAAGCGCGCCCGCGCGGTGGTACCGCTTGCCACGCTCGGCGTGCTGTTCGCGATGAACTTCGTCCTCGCCGGCCTTCTGCACCAGCCGAAGTTCATGTCCATTCCGGCCTTCGTACTGGAGATCCTCGTCGTCGTGCTGCTACCATGGCGACGTCTGCTCCCCTGATTCGTCGACGAATTCGGAGTTAGCGTGCAGGTCGATTTCAAGGCCCGCGAGATCACGATCAAGCTCGTTTATTACGGCCCTGCATTGAGTGGAAAGACCACCAACCTGCAGTCGCTGCACCGTCTCGTGTCGCAAGACCAGCGCACGCGTCTCATGACGCTCGAGACGCGTGACGATCGAACGCTCTTCTTCGACCTCCTTCCCGTCACGTTCCGCAGTGGCGATCTCTCGCTGCGCCTCAAGATCTTCACCGTCCCCGGACAGGTGATCCACAACGCGACGCGACGCCTCGTGCTGCAAGGTGCGGACGGCGTGGCATTCATCGCCGACTCTCAGGTCGCAGAGACGCGCAACAACGCCGAGGCGTTCGTCAATCTCAAGCAGAACCTTCGCGAGCAGAGCATCGACATCAAGAAGCTCCCGCTCGTGATCCAGTTCAACAAGCGCGACATGCCGGACATCCGTTCCGACGCCGAACTCGCCGATCTCGCGGCGCGCGGCCGCGAGCCGGTGTTCCGCGCGGTCGCCGTGCGCGATCAGGGCGTCGGCGAAACGTTCGTCGGGCTGCTCAAGCGCGTGCTCGAGCACTTGAACGACAGCGCTGATCTGAGTCGCAAGTTCAACACCTCCCCAGATGCGCTGCTCGACGAAGTCTGCCAGCGCCTTCACATCCCGTCGGCGATCGCGCCCGAAGCCGTGCTCGGTGGTGCGTCGTGACCAGCGCGATCACGCTGAACGATGTAGTGATGGGCAACACGCCTCGCCTCGAGGACATGGTCGATCGCAAAGCGCTCGGCGAAGTGCTCGACTCGTTCTACGCGTTGTTCAAGCTGCCGGTCCGCGTGTTCAACGCCGACGGCGTGATCCTCGCGGACGCGTTGGGGAACGGTCCGCAGTTGGTCTGCCAGTACGTCGACACATTCGCGCAGGGTCGGATCGCATGCGAGGCGACGGTCAACGCTGCGAAACAAGCCTCCCCGCCGCCCGACGGATCTGTCGTGCATCCGTGCTTCACGGGTGCTGCGTACCGCATTTTTCCGATCCCCTATGACGACCGCGTGATCGGCAAAGTGGTCCTCGGGCCGTATCTCCCGGCAGAGACGCAGGAGGTTCCACCGTCACTGCTGCAGATACACCCCGACATGGATCCGGGACGCGCGCGCACAGCCCTCGGCGACATGCCGCGCGTGCGTGCGGAGACGGCCAATGCGCTCGTACGTCACCTGCGAAGCGCCCTCGACGTGATCTTGTTCTCGGGGCATCGCGCGCTCCTGATGACGCAGATGCATCTCGCGTCGGTGAAGGAGTCGTATCGGGAGCTGCAGGAAACGTCGCAGGAACTGGCGCGCAGCTACGAGAAACTCAAGGAACTCGATCGGCTCAAGTCGAACTTCCTCGCGACTGTTTCACACGAACTGCGCACGCCGCTCACGTCGATCATCGGTTACAGCGAGATGCTCACCGAGGGGATCGGCGGGCCGCTCACCGACGAGCAGCGCGATTTCGTCACGACCATTCGTGATCGTGGCGAGCAGTTGCTCGGATTGATCACGTCGCTTCTCGATCTCGGCAAGCTCGAACAAGGGAACATCTCGATCACGCCCGGCTCGGTGTCGCTCGTGACGCTCGCGACGGACATCGCGACGACGTTCATGCCCAGTGCGCGGCGTCGCAACATCACACTGCGCGTACAAGCGGACGGAACCGTGCCCGACGCGCGCGGCGATCGCGAACGATTGCGGCAGGTGTTCACGAACCTTGTCGACAACGCGCTGAAGTTCACGCCGCAAAGCGGTTCGGTGTCCGTGTTCGTCCGCGCCGCGCCGTCGCTCGCGGGTGGCGACGACGACGACGACGACACCGGCCTCGCGCTGCTCGCACCGCTGCAGAACGACGTCGAAGTGCGAATCACCGACACGGGCATCGGGATTCCCGAAGCGTCGCGCGACAAGGTGTTCGACGCGTTCTATCAGGTCGACTCGGGGTCGACGCGCGAGTACGGCGGTGCGGGTCTCGGCCTCGCGATCGTGAAGCGGATCGTCGACGGACACGGCGGACGGATCTTCATCGAATCGACACCCGGCTCGACCGGCACGACCTTCGTCGTCCAACTCCCCGCGGCCCGAGTCTGAGTCCATGGGCGAATTCGATCGCATCGCGCGGCTCGCGCGGCGATTCGGCCTTCCACCCGCACCTGCCGTCGGCATCGGGCACGACTGCGCACTCGTTCCACCGATGGATCGCTGGACGGCGTGGAAGGTCGACGCGTCGGTCGAAGGCGTTCACTTCGATCGCGCGTTCGTCTCGTTGACGGACGCCGCCTCGCGCGCTGTGGAGGCCGCGATGAGTGACCTCGCGGCTTCCGGCGCGACACCTGCGTGGCTCGAGCGCGGTGGCTGCGGATTGCTCGCTGCGCTCACCGTGCCGCGCGATCTCACCGACTTGCAGTTCGACGAGATCATCGAAGGCATCGCACGCGCGGCCGAGCGCGTCGGCGCGATCGTTCTCGGCGGCAATCTCGCGAGCGGTCCCGTCCTCAGCATCACGACGACCGCCATCGGGCGAATCGAAGGACGCGGGCTCGGTCGCAGCGGCGCGATCCCGGGCGATCGGTTGTATGTCACCGGCGCGGTCGGCGCGGCGGCGCTCGGACTGCGCGCGCTGCAACGAGGCGTTGGCGCGGATTCGGGATTCGCACCGTTCGTCGCGCGCTGGCGCTCACCGCGCGCGCGAATCGCCGAAGGGCTCTTCATCGCAAACTTCGCGCATGCCTCGGTCGATCTCAGCGACGGCCTCGCGCAAGACGCCGGGCACATCGCAGCGGCGTCGCATTGCGCGGTCGTCATCGACTCTCACCGCATCCCCATGCTGGCAAACCAGCGCGCGTGCGCGAACGCACTCGGCCTGGATGCGACGGCGCTGGCTCTCGACGGCGGTGAAGACTACGAACTCTGTTTCGCGGCGCACTCCCTCGCGTCGATTCGCGACGGGCTCGTCGACATCACGGACATCGGCGAGTTCATCGAGGGCGTCGGCGTTCACGTACGCGACGCGAAGGGCGCGGTGCACGAACACCACGCGGGCGGGTGGGATCACTTTCGCTGACGGCCGTGGTGTAGAAACGTCTCGATGAGTTCGTATCAGCGTCGGCTGCTCGTGTTCCTCAGCGTCGCGACGTTCTTCGAGGGATTCGATTTCCTCGCGCTCTCGCAGATCCTCCCGAACCTGCGGACCGCGTTCGGGCTCACGCCCGCCCAGGGAGGTTTCCTCGTCGGGATCATCAACATCGGCACCGTGCTCGCGTGGCTGATCGTGCGCCTCGCGGATCGTATCGGCCGCCGCCCGGTCCTCGCACTCACCATCGGCGGCTACACGGTGGCATCGCTGCTCTCGGGACTCGCGCCGAACGTGTACGTCTTCGCCGGCATGCAGATCCTCGCGCGCATGTTCCTGCTCGGAGAGTGGGCGGTCGCGATGGTGTTCGCCGCCGAGGAGTACCCGGCGGAACAACGCGGCGCGGTCATCGGCACCATTCAAGCGTTCGCGAGTGTCGGTTCCATCGCGTGTGCGATCGTCGTCCCGAAGCTTCTCCACGTCGGATGGGGATGGCGGAACATCTACTTCGTCGGCGCGATCCCGCTCGTCATCGTGGCGTTCGCGCGACGATCGGTGCGCGAAACCGACCGTTTCGAACGTGACGGCTCGCGCCGTGAACCGCCGGACCTCATGCGAATCGTGCGAGGTCCCTATCGCCGCCGCGTGTTCCAGATGGCCGCCATCTGGGGGCTCACCTACGCGTGCACGAACACATCGATCACGTTCTGGAAGGAATTCGCCGTCCACGAACGCGGCTACGACGATCGTGCGTTCGGCCAGGCGATCGCCATCGCATCGATCGTCGCGATCCCGCTCGTGCTCGCGTCGGGACGCATGCTCGATCGACTGGGACGCCGCGCGGGCGCGATCGTCATCTTCGTGCTCGGCGGCGCGGGAACGGTGCTCGCGTACACCGCCCACGATCGCAGGTTGCTCACGCTCGGCATCGTGTTCGCGGTCTTCGGCGCGAGCGGCGTGTTGCCCGTGCTCAACGCGTTCACCACCGAACTGTTTCCGACCGCACTGCGCGCCGACGCGTACGCGTGGTCGAACAATCTGCTCGGTCGCATCGCGTACGTGCTCGTGCCACCGCTCGTGGGAGCCGTCGCCGAGTCGACCGGATGGGGGCCGGCGGTGTCGGTCACGGTGATTCCGCTCGCCGTCGCGCTGCTGTTGATTCTTGCGGTGCTCCCCGAGACGCGCGGGCGCGAACTCGAGGAGACATCACGCGTGGAGGGACTGAAGTAGAGGCGTCGGTCAGCGCGAGCGCTTCGTCGTTGCGACGGGCGCGGGCGGAGGAGGCGCTTCGCCGATGCCGTGGTGCTTGAGCATCTTCACCACGTCGGCCTTCGCGAGCGTCGTCTCGCGCGCGATCTCGCCGACGTCGCCGCCGGTTCGCGCGTGAAGACGTTGCAGCCAGTCGCGTTCGAACGCGTCGATGAGCCGATCGCGCGCCGCATTCGGATCGGGCGGCTTCGGTCGCGCGTTGAGCGGGAGCACCAGTGCAGCGCGTGCACGCGCGAGTCCCGCACGCGGCAGCATCGCACGCGGCGACGGTTCGTTCGCGAGGGCCTTCACCACCAATTGGCGAAGTTCCTTCACGCCACCCGGATACGCACGCGACACGACATGCCGGAGATCCGAGTCCTGCAGCGTCGGTTCCACCCCGCACACTTCTCGCGCGAACTGCCGCACGAGCGTCGGGATGTCGTCGACGCGGCTGTCCAGCGACGGCACCGCAATCCGCACTGCAGCGACATGCGCGAGCAGTTCGCGACGCGCGCGGCTTTCGCCCGGATGGAATCGCAGCCCGGGCGCCGCGGTGGCGATGATGCGCGCGTCCAACACGCCCTCTTCGCGACGCTCGTAGAGATTGAGCAAGTCAGCGATAGCCGACGAGGGCGCCATGTCGATGTGATCGATCAAGAGCGTGAACGTGTCCGAGCGCTGCGCGACGTGCTGAACAGCGGGCTTTTCGGCAGCATTCGGTCCGAAGTCCAGCACCACCATCGGCGACGCCGCGAATCGCGACGCGGCATGGATCGCCTTCGCGACCAGCGTCTTGCCACATCCGACCGGGCCCTCGAGCAGCACAGGCGAGTCGGTCGGCGCAACGCGTTCGAGCAGCGCGAACATCTCGCGCATCGCCGGACTGCGACCGAGCACGGGACCGAACGACGTGCGCTCGGACTGGATCACCGGAACGCTCACGTCCGCTGCGAGTAGCTGCAGCGACGCGCGACCGATGATGATCTCGGTGCCGGTCGGCACCACCGTCTGCGTGACGCGCGAACCACCTACGAGCGTGGCCCCCTCGCCGCCCACGTCACGAACGCGCACGCCGGAAGCGACGAGCGCGAGTTCGAGGTGGTACTTGCCGACGGTCGCTTCCTTCAGGACCAGGTCGTTGTCGCCGTGCGTTCCGACGAGCAGCGTCCCCGCTTCGAGGAGCGCTTCGCGTCCGCGATCGGTTCCGTTCGTCACACGCACGCGGACACGACGCACGACGAGACCGCCGTGACTGTCAGTCATCAACACGCCCGTAAGCGGCGTGAGCCGCTGATGCGAGTGCCCCGAGCCCGACTTCGCGTGCGGCGCGCTCGGCGGCGGAACGCTCGGCGTCGCGGTCACGAGAGGCGCGGACTGAATCGCAGCGACCGCCGCGCCTACTGCGCTAGCGGCAACCGCGACGTTCGTCGCAGGCGCGGTGTTCTGTGCGCCGGAACCCGGCGCGCCGTTGTTGGCAGTCATGACGAGGCCTC
>CBIHQZ010000210.1:0-8707 GCA_966212315.1 uncultured Myxococcales bacterium | reverse complement strand
CGAACGACTCGCGTCCGCATCCGGTCAGCAGGCTGTACTCCCATCCGTGCTCGGGGCACCCGACGTAACCGTCGGCAGTCACCGCGCCGATCGACAGCGTTGCGCCACGATGCGGGCACTCGTCGCCGATCGCACGCACTTCGCCGTTCCACATGTGCAGCGCGACCCAGCGTCCCGCCACGTTCACGCGTCGCGCGCGTCGCGACTCGACATCAGCCCGCGAACCGACGTGCACCCACGTTCCGTCCGTACTCATCACGCGCGAGCATATAGAACCGTTCGTCCCCGCTGCCGATCAGAACCCGCCGGCGCTATGCTGCGCGGCGGAGGTTTCCCGCGTGCCCATCCGTAAGATCGCCACCATCGGCCATCCGATTCTTCGCGAGACCACGCGCGAACTCAGCCGTGACGAACTGAAGTCCGCCGAGATGCAGCGATTCATCGACGACCTCGTCGAGACGATGCACGACGCGAACGGCGCGGGGATCGCGGCCAATCAGGTGTACGCACCGGTGCAGGTCTGCGCGATCGAGGTGCGCAACAACCCGCGCTACCCGTACAAGCCGAACGTGCCCCTGACGATCCTCGTGAACCCGAAGATCGAGCCGCTCACCGACGAGCTGTTCGAGAACTACGAAGGGTGTCTCTCGGTGCCGAATCTGCGCGGCGTGGTGGAGCGCGTGACGCAGATCCGCGTTCGCGCGTGGGATCGCGACGGCAACGACATCGACGCGATCGTGAAGGGACTCACCGCGGGAACGTTTCAGCACGAGGTCGATCACCTCTACGGCAAGCTCTTCGTCGACCGCGTAAAGGACACGCGCACGCTCACGACGTGGGGCGATTTCGAGCGCTATCACCAGGAAGCATTCGTCGCGCGCGCCAAGGCACTCGTCGCGAAGTACGGGTCGTGAGCACCATGGGTGAACCGATCGCGCTCTATCACTACTGGCGTTCGAGTTCGTCGTGGCGTGTGCGTTGGGCGCTCGCGATCAAACGACTCGCGTTCGATTCGATCGCGGTCAACCTGCTCGAGGGCGAGCAGCGCGCCGAAACGCATCACGCGCGCAATCCGGCGCAGTACGTGCCCTCGCTGCATATCGACGGACGCATGCTCTCGGAGAGCGTCGCCATCATCGAGTACCTCGACGAGACACGTCCCGCACCGCCGCTGTTCCCGCGTGAGCCATGGCTCCGAGCGCGCACGCGACAGATCATCGAGACGGTAAATTCCGGCATCCAGCCGTTGCAGAATCTCGGCGTGCTCCGTCGACACGCGGAGGAACCCGCGCGGCAGAAAGAGTGGGGCGCGCACTACAACGAGCGGGGGCTCGCGGTGCTCGAAGAACTGCTCGTGGCGATCGACGCCGAGATCGGCACCGGGGGCCCGTTCGCCATCGGAAACACGCTCACCGCCGCCGACCTCTTCGTCGTGCCGCAGGTGTACAGCGCACGGCGCTTCGGCGTGGACGTCGAGCGCTTTCCTCGCACGCTCGCCGCAGAACGCGCGGCCCTCGCCACCGAGCATGCGGTCGCCGCGCTTCCCGAGCATCAGCCCGGCGCGACGAAGGCGCAGTAGCGATGCCCGCACTCGCAAGCTGAAACGTTCGCAGTGTGAAGCTATAAGCGTAGGGGTGATCGCGCGCCGGCTCGCACTCGCTACGACGGTTCTCGCCGCGTGCATCGGCACCGCGCCGTCCGCGCTCGCGCAAGCAGTCCCGGCCGATCCCACGGTGCGATTTCGCGATCGCCGCATCGACCTCGACGCGCTGCTCGAAGGCTACCCGTACGTCCGACTGCACGCGGATTTCCGCGCCAACCAGCTGACGTACTTTCGCGAAGGGCGCGAAGGACGCGCATTGCTCACGCTTCCGCTCGACGGCGCCGCGCTCGATCTCGATCGCGGCACGCCCCTCGGCGACATCGACTGGAGCCGTCGCACACTGCGCACGCTGCGATCGCGACCGGGGACGAACGAGTACATCGTGCTCGCCGACGATGCGAACGACGAGCGCTTCAACCTCTTCGCGTTGGCGCGTGACACCGGCGCGCTTCGGCGCATCACCGACAAGCCGTACGTCTACGGGTGGGGACTCGACGCGACCGGGCGATATCTCGGATACGTCGCGCGCTACGGCACGCGGCAGCCGTATCACTCGTGTCTGAACGTGTACGACTTCGTCGGCGGCACCGATCGCGAAGTCGTCTGCGACACCCCCGAGACCAGCTTTACGTGGTCCGACGTTTCCTTCTCGCCCGACGCGAGCGCAGTCGTCATCACCGCGCTCCGCGCGACCGATCGGAACCACGGAAACCTCGTGGCGATCGACCTGCGCGAGCCCGCTCCGTCGCTCCGGCTTCTCACGAATCCCGAGCATCGGCGTCGCAACATCGAGATGGTGCACGACTGGTTCGACGCATCGCACGTGGTCTACACGAGCGACGAAGACGGCTTCACCAACGTGTACATCGTCGACGTCGCCGATCGAACGAATCGAGCGATCACGCACTTCCGTGAAGATGTCGTCGGCGTCGTCCCGTTCGTTGCGACGGGCTCGACGTTGTACGGAGCGATGGTTCGCCGTCCCTACGAATCCGAGTTGTTCGTGCTCGATCCGGCCGACGGCAACGTTCTCGCGCGCCGGGTCTTCGACGCATCGGCCGACTTCCTCGATTACGCCGGCGACCGCGCAATGATCGAGAGTGCTTCGCGACGAACGCGTCTGGAAGTCGACGCACTGACGATCGAACGCACCGACACGTCGCACGCCGTCATTCGCGTCGAGCCGCGCGTCACGCTCTCTGCCTCGGTGGACGAACGCATCGTGCGCTGTGACGTCGAGCGCGTGCAGATCCCGACCTTCGACGTCGATCCGCACACCGGGCGCACCCGCATGCTTCACGCGTATCTACAGACGCCGCGCGTTCCGCCTCGCGACCCTTCACGACGATTCGCGCTCGTCGAAGCGTTCTACGGCGGCGAGAACCGCTTCGACGGCAACGCGCAGGTGCTGTGCGCGGCGGGCGCCATCGTGCTGTCGCCGTCCGTTCGCGGGAGCGCCGGGTTCGGCGCCGAATTCGCGGCCCTCAACGACCACGACCTCGGCGGCGACGAAGTCGTCGACCTCATCGAATGTGCCCGTTACCTCGCGCAACGCTTCTCGCTCCCGCCGCGACGGATCGGGCTCTTCGGCGCGAGCCACGGCGGATACGAAGTGATGCGCGCGATGACGTTTCCGCGCGGCGTGAACGGCCGCGACACCCATTTCGACTGGGGCTTCGGGATCTCGTGGTTCGGCTTCTCGAACATCGTGTCGTTCTACGAGCGTTCGAACATCCCCGATTGGGTGCAATTGGAAGCCGGCGATCCTGTTCGCGATCGCGAGCGCCTGATCGAGCGCTCGCCGAGCGAACACGCGGACCTCGCGACCGGGCCGATGCTGTTGCTCCATGGCGAGAACGATCGACGCGTTCCGGTCACCGAGAGCCGGCAGATGGCGGATGCACTCCGACGCGCACATCGCGAATTTCGCTACGTCGAATTCGCGGGGCAGGGGCACGGCCTCAAGGGCCTCGCGAATCAGTATCGCGTGTGGAACGAAGTGTTCGGGTTTCTCGAGCCGGTGCTCGATCGTCAGCCCGCACATGCACCCGTTTCACGGCCGAGCCGGACGCGCGCGCTGCTGCTGGTGATCGTCGCGGCCCTCGTCGCGGCCGGCGTGCTGGGCTACGGCGTGCGTGCTTCGCGCTGACGCGACATCGTTCGCAGAAATACAAATCCGCCCTCGCACCGGCTCCGTAGTGCTGAGTCGGATGACCCCCCGTCGCCGCGAACGAGCACGAATCCGCCTGATTTTCGCTGACCGCGCGCACGTCAGCCGCGATACGATCGCCCACGCATGACCGCCCGTATCCAACAGAGGGACGCCGCATCGCTCGCCGCGGGGTACTCCAAGAGTCATCGCGTTCTCGAACTCTCCGGCATGACCGCCTTCGCGGTTTTCGCCGCGATGCTGATCTACCGTCTCGCGACGAATCTCACCGGGCACTTCTGGATGCTGCCGTTCGGACTCCTCGCCGGGTTCGTCGGCGCCGACTTCGTCTCGGGCTTCGTGCACTGGTTCTGCGACACGTGGGGAAGCGTCGAGACGCCGTTGATCGGCCGGCTCTTCATCCGCACGTTCCGCGAACATCACGTCGATCAGATGTCGATCACGCGCCACGACTTCGTCGAGACGAACGGCGACAACTGCCTCGTGTCGGCCCCGCTGCTCGGCGCGACATTGCTGTTCGAAGCGCGCCCCGATCCGGTTCGCATCTTCGTCGGCGCGTTCGTCCTCACCCTCTGCATCTTCGTGTTTCTCACGAGCCAGATTCACAAGTGGGCGCACATGAAGCAGCCGCCCGTGTTCATCGCGGCGCTCCAGCGCTGGCATTTCATTCTTGGCCGCGAGCATCACGCCAAGCATCACAGCGCGCCGTTCGACCGGCACTACTGCATCACCGCCGGATGGCTGAACGCGCCGCTCGAACGCATCGGATTCTTCCGCGGGATGGAACGATTGATCACTGCGCTCACCGGCGCGCTGCCGCGTCAGGACGACATCGGCACCGATGCCGCCATCGCCGTCGCCGAGGAAGCCGGCGTTCTCCCCGATGCCGACGCCGACGGCCAGATGCCCATCGAGAAGCCGGCGCGACTCGTTGGTCGCTGAGCCGCTGCGCGTGCGATCCTCGCCGCGATGGATCTGACCCTTCTTTCCGGCAGCAGTCATCCCGAACTCACCCAGAAGATCGCCGAGCTGCTCGGCATCCCTGTGGCGCGATCGACGGTGGTGAAGTTCTCGAACGAGAACATCAAAGTGCGTATCGAAGAGAGCGTGCGCGGCAACGACGTGTTCGTCGTGCAGACGTCGTGTCCGCCCGTGAGCGACAACCTCCTCGAGTTGCTGATCTACATCGACGCGCTCCGCGGCGCGTCGGCCGGCCGCATCACCGCGGTGCTCCCGTACTTCCCGTACGCGCGCTCGGACAAGAAAGACGAGCCGAGAATTTCCATCACCGCGCGCCTCGTCGCCGACCTGCTCGAGACCGCAGGTGCCGATCGAGTGCTCACGCTGGATCTTCATTCGCCGCAGGTGCACGGCTTCTTCAAGATCCCGGTCGATCACCTCACTGCGGTGCCGCTCGTGTGCGACGCGCTCTGCGAAGACGCCGAAATGATGCAAGCGCCCGTGGTCATCGCGGCGGACGTCGGTGAGGCGAAAGACGCGGGACGGTTCGCACGGCGGCTCAAGGCCCCCCTCGCGATCGTCGACAAGCGACGCACCGGCGACGACGAGAAGGCGAAACCGGTGCATCTGGTGGGCGACGTGAAGAACCGCCACGCGCTGATCGTCGACGACGAAATTGCCACCGGCGGCACCGTCTTCGAAGCGGCCCGCTACGTCGCTTCACAAGGCGCCGCCAGCGTGCGCGCCGCGGTCGTGCACCCGGTTCTCTCGGGCGATGCGGTCGAGCGATTGCGCGCGAGCGATCTGGCGCGGCTCACCGTCACGGACACCCTTCCGCTGCCCGCGCACAAACGCGACCCGCGGATTCACGTGGTCAGCGTCGCGCCGCTCCTCGCCGATGCGATCCGCCGCATTCACGAGGGCGACAGCGTGGCCGCGATGATGTCCACGCGCTGAATCGAGCGCGCTTGCCGACAGACCGCTCGCGCGGCGATGCTCTGCCGCCATGCGCTCGAGACCCGATGTCAGTGTTCTGCTCGATCCCTTCGCGCCCAAGCCGGGCGACCGCCTGCGCGCCGTCGTTCGACTGCAAAGTCACAGCGTCACGCCGTACGACGCGATCGACGTGACGCTCATCGGTCGCGAGAGTCGCTACAAGAACACCACCTCCACCGGCAAGACCACGACGACTCACTATCACCGCCGCGAGATCTGCCGCCTCGGTGCGCGTTTCGAAGCGGGCGTCTTGCAGCCGGGACTCTGGGAGCGCGAGGTGAACATCGACATCCCGCTCGGCACGCCACCCGCCTACAAGAGCCCGCTCTCGCGCATTCAGTACGACCTCGCGGTGCGCGTTCACATCCCGTGGTGGCCCGATCGACACGCGCACTACGATCTCGGCGTCGTCGCGACGCCATACCAGGGCGGCACGAGCGAAGCGCAGTCGTTCACGTCGCAAGCGGGGGAGTATCGCGGCGAGGAACCCGTCATCGAGATGTCCCTCGACGACACCGTGCTCGAACCGGGCGGCACGATTCGCGGCGCCATCGCGGTCACGGGGCTCGGATCGCGGCGCGTGCGACGCGTCGAGATCGCGTGCTGCACCCACGAAGCCGCGGTGGTGTGGAGCGCGGCGGGGCCGCGCGATGTGTCGAAGTCGACGTGGAAGCTGCTCGAAACGCGACCGGCCGAGGGCGAAGCGACGCGCTTCAATCTCCGCATCCCGAACGAGATCGCGCCGGCGTTCCGTTCGCCGTTCATTCACGTCTCGCATTACCTCGAAGCGCGCGTGGTCGTCGCGTTCGGCAAGGACGTGGTACTGCGCGCGCCGATTCGAATCGCGCCCCTCGCCGAAGCACGTCACGCCGCAGCGCAGGCCGCGGCGCCGCTCGTGGGCCGCGAGCGGCAACTCGCGGTGTGGAACATCGCGCTCGATCGCGCACGGCGGGCCGGCTTTCAATCGCTCGCGTTCGAGCCCGATCGCGATCGAGTGACCTTTGCGATCGACGGCATCGAGGGCTCGATCACCGAAGAGAATCGTGAAGACCTCGGACCGTGCCTCGTCACGTCGCTGCACTGGCCTACACTCGGGCTCGGCATGCGCGTGGCGGACCGGCGCTGGACCGACTTCGGCGCGCGACCCGAAGGGATCTTCGCGGGCTTCGCGAAAGACTACGCAGTGCGTGCGCGCGAGGCGGGGCAGGTCACCGGACTGCTCGACGAGCGCATGCACGGCGCGCTTACCGCGTTCGAGGAATCCGCGCTCGATGACGACGGCGCGGTGGTCTTGCGACGCGGCGGCGTTCATCAACTTCCGGGTCTCGAGCGATACATCACCCTCGTGAAGAGCCTCTGCGAAACACTCGCACCGCGGATCGCCCGCGTGCCGCCGCCGGCCGCACTAGCAAGCGCCGTGTCGGGCTGGCAGCGGGTTGCCGAACTGCGGGGCGCGCGATTGTGCGTCGGCGATCTCTCGCTGCACGACTGGTCGGTGCGTGGCGTGCCGGTCGATGTCGGTCACGTCTGGGACGGTGCGACAGCTGTTGCGACGACGCTGACCACGCAGTGTCCGGAGAATCACGAGCCGCGCAAATGGGCCGAGCAGATCGCGCGCGATCTCGGCGGCGAGCCGTTCGTCGAAGAGCGAAATGCGGGTGTGAAACTCGCGCGTGTAGAAGATCCCGAGCGGCTCGCGCCTCTCGTCGAGAAGTTCGCGCTCAGCGTAAGCGCGCTGCTCGGCGTGAGCGTGAACGCGCCGTATCGCTGAACGCGTTGCGAGTACGCGCGGCGATTTGCGAGCGCGTCACAACGATGCATTGACGGACGGGCACGCGTCCCGGTACCGAACACGCATGGCCGAACGTCTTTCGATCATGTTCATCGCGTCCGAGTGCGCACCGTTCGCGAAGGCCGGCGGCCTCGGCGATGTGGTCGGTGCGCTGCCCGGCGCGCTCAAGGCGCTCGGTCACGACGTGCGCGTGGTGATCCCCCGCTACGACGCGATTCCCACCGACGGAATGAAGCGACTCGAGCAACCCCTCGGCGTCCCGCTCGGCGGCGGCGAAGCGTGGGCAGGCGTGTACGAGACGCGTCTCCCGAACACCGACGTCCCGGTCTACCTCCTCGATCATCTCTCGCTCTTCGGACGCGGCTATCTCTACGACCCGCCTGGTGGCGTCGCGCTCGACAACCTCGTTCGCTTCGCGTTCCTCTCTCGCGGCGCGCTGCAACTCTGCAAGTTGCTCGGCTGGTACCCCGACGTGTTCCACGTGCACGACTGGCCCACCGCGCTCGTGCCGATCTATCTCAACACCGTCGAACGCAACGGTCCGCTCGGTCGCGCGGCGACGGTGCTCACGATCCACAACCTCGCGCATCAGGGGAAGTTCCCGAAAGACGATCTCCCCGCGACGCACATCCCGTGGTCCGAGTTCAGTCGCAACGGGCTCGAAGATCACGACGCGGTGAATCTTCTCAAGGGCGGGCTCTTCCACTCGACGATGCTCACCGCCGTCTCGCCGCGCTACGCGCAGGAGATCCGCACCCCCGCGCTCGGCATGGGGCTCGATCACGTGCTGCGCTTCCGCGCCGCCGATCTCGTCGGGATTCTCAACGGCATCGACGAGGACGTCTGGAACCCGATGACGGATCCGCATCTCGCCGCGCAATTCGGCCCCGACGATCTCGCCGGCAAGGCCGTGTGCAAGCTCGCGTTGCAGGCCGAGATGCATCTGGCGAAGCGAGCCGACGTGCCGCTCATCGGCGTCGTGTCGCGACTCACCGATCAGAAGGGCACCGACGTCATCGCGCAGTCACTCAACCGCATCCTCGGACTCGGCGCGCAGATGGTGATCCTGGGTTCCGGCGATCGTCGCGCGGAGGACTACTTCGGCGTTCGATCGCACAACGGCGGCGATCGTTTCCGCGCGTGGATCGGCTTCAGCGAACCGTTGTCTCATCGCATCGAAGCGGGC
>CBIHQZ010000209.1:0-8710 GCA_966212315.1 uncultured Myxococcales bacterium | reverse complement strand
TGGGCCGTCGTCGCGCGCGCGCTCCGCGGCAGCGATGTTCGCGCTGCCCTCGGAACTGCGCTGCGAGTGACCCCTCACGATCCGGCCTCGGCGTGGCTGAGCGGTGCGTACGGCGAACACGAACGCGAACGGGTGACGGCGCTCGAATCGCACGACGCGCGCGAACGGCTCGATGCAGCGCTCTCGTTCGTGGCGACGCGCACGATCGAAGCCGACGAGGCACTGGTCGCGCGGCTCACGCGCGAAGACGACGAAGCGGTTCGCGTTGCACTCGTGCTCGCGCTCGGCGTCAGCGGTTCCGAGCTTGCCGATGCCGCCATCGTGTCGTTGCTCGATCGCCAGGGCGAGTCGCGGCTCCCGGCGGTGCTCGCCGCCGTGCAGATGGCGGGTGCTCGCCGCTTGCGTGCTGCGGTCGATTCGATCGCCGCGGTCTTGCGCGCGACCGACGACGATCCGCGCGCACGCACGATCGCGGTTCATGCGCTCGGTCGAATCGCGGATCCGCGTGGCGCAGCGGCCGTCGAGGAAGTGGCGCGTTTCGATGCCGACGAAGAAACTCGCGGCGCGGCGCTGGTGGCGTATGCGTTGATGCGCGGCGGCGCGGCGCACGACGTGATTCGCGCGACCCAGCGCATTGCGTGGAGCGAGCGACTCATCGATCGCGCGGATCGTGCGGAGCGCATCGCGTCGGGCGAGAGCGCGGATCTTCCCTTTCGCGGCGCGAGCGTGGTCGTCGTCACCGACGCGGAACCCGGTTCCATCTGGAGCGCGATTCTCGCGGACGGCTCGGCACGCATCGGGGTTGCAGCGAGCGACGGCACGTTGATCCTCGGGTCGATGCCCTCGACGCCGGTGGCACTTCATCGACTCGGAGGTTCGCGATGACATCGCGACAGACTCGTTCGTTCGCAGCACTCGCACTCGTCGCCACCCTCGCATCGTGCGGCCCCGGCGGGGGCGATCCGCACGGCGGGGAGCACTCGGTAACGGCGAGCGATCGCGCGTTTCGCGTGTGGTATCTCGCGCCGCCCTGGATCGAAGACACGCGCACCGGCGATCACACCGTGTTGCGCGTCCCGACGCTGATGAATCCGCAAGCCGCGCCCGCGCTGCTCGAGTCGAGCATCGTGCTCACGATCGACGTCAGCCCGCTCGGTGTGACCGAAGCGCTCGCGCAGACCGCGGCATCGGCGCGTGCGGGCGATGATCAACTCCTCGTTGCACCACGGCCGGTCGCGATCGCCACCGGATCAGCCGTCGAAACCGCCATCGGCGGCGGGCAGCACGTGGTGCGTGTCGTCGCGGCTTCGATCGCCGGTTCGCGCACGCTCGTTCTCGCGTTCGAGAGCGCCAACAGGATCCAGGACGACGACGAAGTCACCGCGATGATCGGGCAGGTCGAGACGAGCGGCATCGGTCCGTAGCCCTCGCGCGATCGAGTTGTGCATACACTCGCGCGCCGTGCCGATCGTCCAAGCGCCGTTCGCAATCGTTGCCGTGATTCACGACGCTCGCGCCGCACAGGCTGCATCGCCATCGAGCGCACCGCCGTCATCCGCGCCGCCTGCTGACAGCGTCGCCGGTAACAACAGCAGCAGCAGCGTGCCCGACGATGCCGCGGCCCCGGCGCACGCCCGAAGACACCGTGCTCGTCGCCGTCATCGCGCCGCCGAGCGTGTGGCGCCGCCGGTGCGTCGTCGTCGCCGTTCTCGCCGCAACGAGCGACGCGGCCCCGCGGTCGTGATCAGCACGCGCTACATCAACATCGCGACCGACGGCTCTCCCGGACCCACGTGGACCGCACGCTTCGCCGGACTCCCACTCGCCGGCGCACGCGGGGCTGCCCGCATGGTGCGCTTCGCGGTCGGCGCCGAACTCGCGTTCCGCGCGGCGCCGTTCGATCGCACCGATCCGATCGTGTGGGCGCTCTTCGACGTCGGCTTCCAATACCCCACGCGCTACGCGACCCCGTTCGTCACGGGCGTCCTCGCGGCCGGCGTGGGCGAGCGTTTCCGTTTCGACCGCCCGGCGTTCGAGTTCGCGTACCAGCTCGGCGTCGAAGGCGGCATCGATCTGCGCCCGTCGCGATGGCACGCGGGACTCGAACTCGCGGCCGGTGTGGGGCGCACCGCCATCGGCGAACAATGGTCCATCAACGGATGGGTTCGCTTCGGCCTCGCGTTCTTCTGAGCGAACTCGCCTTGTCGCTCTGCGATGCCGCGGTCATACTGCCGCCGCTCATGGCCCGCGCGAATACATCGGAAAAAACCGCCTCTTCGACCACCACGTCTGCCGAGCCGAATGGCGCGGAGACGATGCCGCTCGAGAAAATTCTCGAGCGCCTCGGTCAGGTCGTCGAAAAGCTCGAACGCGGCGAACTCCCGCTCGAGCAATCGCTCGCGATGTTCGAAGAGGGCATCAAGTTGACGCGCGAAGGGCAGCGCCGGCTCGATGCCGCCGAGCAGCGGATCGACACGCTTCTCTCGGTCGACGCCATCGACGGCGAGCCCGCGACCGAACCGACCCGATAGCGGTTCTGCTCCCTGCCAGACCTGCATGTCGTTCGCTGGACGACTGAAGCGGGACGATGTTAAAAGCCCTCGCGATTCTTTGCGTCGGCAGCATTGACCGCTCGTGACTCGACGAGTTGGTCATGCACTGAAGGGAGCCAGCTCCGAATGAGTCCTCGTCGCGTTGCCATCCTGCTGATCGCGGCCAATATGGTCGCAGCCCCGCTTGCTTTCGCGCAGTCGCGCTCCGGGGGAGGCGCCTCGCAGAACGACGAGGAGGACGACACCGGCGACGAGGAAGAAGAGCCAGCCGCGACGCCGCGTACGACGTCCACCACGTCGACCACGACCACCACGTCGAACACGCAGGCTTCGTCCACTACGACGACCACCACGACGACGACGGCGGCCAGCGACTTCCCGGAGCACGAAACCGACGTCGAAGCGGAAGCCCGTCGTGAGCGCATGCTCGCGCGCTTCCCCTCGCTCGACGGCGCGATCGGCTTGCTCCACATGGCAACGCCGGACTCGGGCAGCGACCAGACCTTCCGATTCAGCTTCATCGGCGAGTACGCCGGTTTCGGAAACTTCCTCCGCCCGACGATGGGCAACACCGACCATCCGCGCACGGTCATCCCGGACAACTCGCAGCACATCGGCGCCACCCTCGGCCTCTCGTACACGCCGGTTCGCTACGTCGAAATCCACGCGGCGCTCCGTTCGTACGCGAACTACGCCGACACCTCGACGCCGCATCTCTTCCAGGTCCTCGGCGACACGACGCTCGGTGTGAAGGCTTTCTACCCGATCCATCGCGCCTTCCGCGTCGGTCTCGATGCGAGCCTCCTGCTCCTCAACCGCGCGGGCGGCATCGGCGTGTTCGGCGCCGGCACCAGCGCGAACTTCCGTCTCCTCGCCGCCCTCGATCTGCAGCAGATCAGCAACTCGGTCCCGATCCGCATCTCGCTCAACGCGGGCTACTTGCTCGACAACAGCGGGCAGCTCGTGACCGACGTCGAGCAGGCGCGGCAGCGAGCGGACAACCGGTACGACCCGGCGGCCTGTGGCATGCCCGCCGATACGGATCCGACCTCGGCGCGTAACCGCAATCCGGCCTGTCACATCGAGATCACCCGCGAGGAGCGCTACGCGCTCGGCATCAATCGCGCCGACCGCTTCAACATCTCGCTCGGCATCGACGCAAACCTTCCGTGGGTGCGTCCCTTCATCGAGTGGAACGTCTCCGTCCCGGTCGTTCGCAACGGGTACATCTGTTACGGCACCACCACGACGCCGATGGGCTCGCCGACGCTCTCGCCCGACGACGATCGCTGTCTCGCGCAGCCGGGGCTGAACTCGTTCGCGGCATCGCCGTCGGTGTTCACCATCGGCGCGCGCGTCGCACCGCCGCCGATTCGCGGTCTCTCGGCGCTGCTCGCGTTCGACATCGCCACCGGCGGATCGAGCCTGTTCGTTCGCGAACTCGCACCGACCGCGCCGTGGACGTTCTACTTCGGCGCCGCCTACGCGCACGATTTCGCGCCGCAGATCCGCCGCGTCGAAGTGCCGCGTGAAGTCGTTCGCGAGGTGCGCGTCGACAACACCCCGGTGCACGGCCGCCTCGTCGGCAACATCACCGACGCCGAGACGCACCAGCCGGTTGCCGGCGCGGTCATCGACATCGTCGGTCACCCGGACTTCGGCTACGTCGCGAGCGGCCCGCAGGGTCACTACACGACGCTCAATCTCGCCCCCGCGAACTACCAGATCCACGTGCGCGCGCAGGACTACAACGAGAACACCTGCAACGGCGTGATCCCGGCGCCGACGGGCGACGCTCGCGAAGTGCCCGACGTCACGCTCGACTGCGCGCTCCGTCCGGTGCCGCGCATGGGCAACATCGGCGGACACGTGCTCACTGCGACCGGCACGCCGGCGAACCACCTCACGGTCTCGCTCACGCCCACGCAGGTCACGCCGCCCGCGGGCGTCGCCGCGCCGCAAGCGCAGACCGCGACGACGGGCGCCGACGGGACCTACCAGTTCCAGAACCTCCCGGCCGGTCTCTACAACGTGAGCGCTGGTCAGGGCACGACGCCGCCGACGCGCGCGAGCACCCCGCGCAGCATCGAAGTCCGTCCGCGCGAGACCGCCAACGGTGACATCACCGTCCAGGCCGCCGACACCACGGGCATCACCGTGGCGCGTGGCGCGATCAACGTGCGCGAGCAGGTTCACTTCCAGACCGACTCGGCGGAGATCCTTCCGGACTCGAGCACGCTCCTCGAGCGCATCGCCGATGTGATCAATCGTCACCCGGAAATCGGCCGCATCGAGATCCAGGGTCACACCGACAACCAGGGCAACGCCCCGCACAACATGACGCTCTCGCAGTCGCGCGCCGAATCGGTTCGCGCCCGCCTCGTCGAACTCGGAGTCACCGCGGATCGCCTCACCGCACACGGCTTCGGGCAGACTCGCCCGATCGCGCCGAACCTCACGGCCGCGGGCCGCGCGCGCAATCGCCGCGTGATGTTCGTGATCACGCAGCGCACCCCCGCCGCCGCCGCGCACTGATCGCGCGGTTCACTCCGAAGGGGTCGTCGACATCGCCGGCCCTTCGTTCCCGCCTTCGCCCTCCCTGCCGCTCACCGCTGGCAACCGCACCACGAACATCGCACCGCCTTCGGGCTCGCTGAACACCTCCACGGTGCCGTGCGCCTGCTGCACGATGCTGTACACCGTCGCGAGTCCCATTCCGTGCCCGGCGCGCGTCCCGAAGAACGGTTCGAAGATGCGTTCTCGGATCTCGGGTGCGATGCCGGGGCCTTCGTCGGCCACGCGGATCTCGACGCATGGTTGTCGTTCCTGCTCGGCCGCCAGACCGACCTGCACGCGCTTGTTCGTCGGTGTCACGTCGAGCGCGTTGAGCACCAGGTTCATGAAGATCTGCTCGAGCTGACTGCGATCGATGAACACCCGCAACGGCGTGGGCTGGATCTCGAACGCGATGTAGCTGCGATGCGTAGCGAGCGTCTCGAGCATCGGGACCATTTCCGCGAGCACCTCGGATGCATCGAGCACCTCGGGAGAACCGATGCGCCGCCCCGCGAAGGTGAGCAGCTGACTGATCAATCGCCGGCCGACCTCGGCTCCTGATTTCAGCTCCCCCGCGCACGCGATCATGTCGGGGCTCGAGCCTTCGCGCGCGAACACGTCGGCGGCGAGCATCGTCGCCGCGAGGATGCCATTGAAGTCGTGCGCGACCCCGGCGGCGAGGCGACCGAGTGCGACCATTCGTTCGTCGCGTGCACGGCGCTCTCGCTCGGCATTGAGAAGCGCTTCGGCCCCGAGGCGGCCCGAGTATTCGAACAACGCCGTGAGCATGTCACTCACCGAGCTGGCGAAGAGAATGTCGTTCTCGCTCCATGTGCGCGGGCTGTCGACGTGCTCGTGGCAGACGACGCCCGCCACGCGTCCTTCGCGAAAGATCGGCGCGTCGAGCATGCTGGTGATCCCGAGCGGCGTGAGATATTCCGCGGCGAGCTCGTGCGTCGGTGCATCCCCGCGCGCGTCGTTCGCCACCACGCATTTTCGCGAGTGCAACGCTTCGAGATACGCCGGCCATCGCGACGCTTCGAGCACTGCGCCGCTGTCGATCGTGTTCGAGCGGGCATCGAACTGACAAACGCATCGCATCGTCGACGCGTCGTCGTCGAACAGCCACACGCCCACCCGCGCCACATCGAGCGTGTGCGAACTGAGCGTGACGGCTTTCTCGAGCGCGCGGTCGAGCGACTCGCTGGCGTCGAGACCTGTCCGGGCCAGCGCAAGCCGGCTCGCTTCGAATCGATTCATCGAGAGTCCCCCCGGCGCGTGGCCTCTCTTGGATTCACACCGCCATCGCGCGATGCGGCGCTACGCCGCGATTCGGTGGGGTGCGGCGCGGTCGCGCGGCGGCGTCACTGCGGGGTCGCACTCGGGGGCGGTGGACGGAGGCGTCGATGGATCGGACGCGGTCGCGGCGTCGGTGGCAATGCAACCGGTGCGGCATCATGCGGCCCGGCATCGGTGGCCACGTCGACCGGCGGGGGCGGCGGCGCTCCGACATCGTGCATTGTCAGCGCCCAGTACGCGCCGGCCGCGGCGAGTGCGGTGACGATGACCACCGCGAGGACGGTCCCCGTTCGCGAGGTTGCGCCCGCGGCAGGCGCCGGCGCGACCGGCGCGGCAACAGCGGGCTTTGCATCGCTCGACGGGACGACCACCGACGGCTCGGTCTCGATGAGTACCGACGATCCGCTCTCGATCAACACCGACGGCGCGCGCGACGACTCGTCGGCAGCGATCAGGACCGACGGTCCGCTCGCGATCAACACCGACGACGCGTCGTCGGCACTCGAGGTCACGAGCACGGACGGACCGTTGTCGATCAACACCGAAGGAGCGTTGTCCGCCTGCGACACCAGCACCGACGGACCGGTTTCGATCAGCACCGATCCAGGCGACCCGTGCACGGGGCGCTTCGCCGCGGGCTCGTGCCGATGCATCGACGGCGGCAACTCGAGCGCCGCGAGCAACGCCGCGCGCATGGCCGCCGCATCGGCATAACGATCGTCCCGCGCCTTCGCGAGCGCGCGCATCGCGACCGGCGCCAAACGCGCGTCGACGTCGCGCCATGCCCACGGCGGCTGCGGCGTCTCGCGAATGTGTTGTTCGAGAATCTCCAGCGGCGTTTCGCCCACGAACGGCGCACGCCCCGCGAGCATTTCGTAGAGCACCGCGCCGCATGCGTAGAGATCGGATCGCCCGTCGAGTTCTTCCGCGAGCGCTTGTTCGGGCGACATGTACTCGGGCGTGCCGCTGACCTGCCCGAAACTCGTGATCTGCGCGCCCGGTGCCGCGGCCTCGCCGTACACGCGCGCGATGCCGAAGTCCGCGACTTTCACGCGCTCGATCGCGCGGCCGTCGTCACCGGTGGCTTGCTGCACGAGGATGTTCTCGGGCTTGAGATCGCGATGCACGATGCCGAGTCGATGCGCGGCCGCGAGCGCCGACAGCACTTGCGACAACAGATCGACGATGCGCTCGGACGGGAGGACATTGCCGCTCGCCATCAGCTCGGCGAGTTCGACGCCTTCGAGCAACTCCATCGCGAGATAAGTCAGCCCGTCGGGCTCGGTCCCGCAGTCGTGCACACGCACCACGTTCGGGTGTTCGACGCGGCTCGCGAGTTGCGCCTCGCGGGTGAACCGCGCGACGACGACGGGATCGCCAGCAAGCGACGCGCGCAGGATCTTCACCGCGATCGGTCGATCGAGCTGCACGTGGGTCGCGCGATAGACCGTCCCGACGGAGCCGACGCCCAACTGCGTGTCGAGCCGGTACTTCCCTGCGATCAATCGCCCGAGATACGGGTCGTTCGTTCCCTGTGTCATCGCCTTCGTTGCGGAGTGCGGGTCGTTGTCGGGCGACGCGTTGTCGAGTGCGTCGTGCGTCGCGTCGTCGGTCGCGTGGTCGTCGTGCGTCGCTGCGTCGTGTGCGTCTGCGTGCGGCTGTTCGTCGTCGCGCGCGTGGTCGTCGCGCGTGTGGTGGTCGTCGGTCGGCGAGTGGTCGTCGCGGTCGTCGTCGTCGGGTGCGTCGGGACGGTGGTCCCGCTGGTCGTGTGCGCGGAAACCGGTGCTGCGGCGCCGGCGTCGTGGGCGAACGCGCGATTCGGTTCCGGCACGCTGGCGTCGAGATGTTCACCGGCGTCGACGAGCGTCGTGCTCGCGTCCATCGTCGGTGCTTGCGCGGCGACGAGGACCGCATCGACCGCGGCGATCGCATCGTGCATCGACGCATCCATCGTCTGCGCGGGGATCGCGACTGTTACGTCACTCGTCGCGGCGGCGTCCAACAACGTCGTCGCAGCGAGCGCAGCGTCCACCGCGTTCAGCGGCGCGGCATCGACGACTGCAACCGCGGGCACGGGCGCGACGTCGGGTAGCAAGGCAACGTTTCCTGCATCGACGACTGGAACGGCTGCGTCGACACCGCTGTCGGCAATCACGGGCACCGACTCGTTGCCGAACATCTGCCGCACCTGGGGTGGAACGCCGTGCAGATACACCCACGCGCTGGCCGCGCCGAACGCGAGCAACACAAGGGCCGACTTCCAGCCGACGAGCGGCTTCATCGGCACGCGCACCGGTTCGTCG
>CBIHQZ010000208.1:0-8714 GCA_966212315.1 uncultured Myxococcales bacterium | reverse complement strand
CGGATTGCCCATCGCGACGACGCCGCCCGCGGCGAGGACGCCGTAGAACGACCATGCGAACGCGGGCAGATCGGGGAGCACGATGAGCACGCGCTCTTCCTGACGATGACCGTGTTCACGCAAGAGCGAAGCGAGTCGCTTCGTGCGTGCGGCGACCGTGGCGTAGTCGTACGCGTGCTTGCCGAAGCGAAGCGCGACGGTGTCGCCGAGACCCTCGTCGAGCCGCGCGAACAAGAAGTAGTCGGCGAGGTTGAACGTGTCGGGGAACGTCGTGGTCGTCATGCGCGACGAAGGGTACTTGCCGCGCCGCGCGCGGGAAAGACGAGAGAAGCGGAGTGACAGGACCTCACCCCCGGCTGCCGCCGCGCCCCTCTCCCTCCGATGCCAGCGGTGAAGCGCGAACGCAGGCATCGTCGAGAGAGGGGCTGGAACGATGGTGACGGGGTTCGACGGCTGGAAACGAGACAGTACGTTGCGTTCGCACGTGGCGTCCGAGGTTTGAACGATGGAGGGGTGGTTCGACGGATGGAAACGAGGCAGTGCGGCACGCTCGCCTCCAGCACGTTTACTCACCTCGCTCTCCACGTGATGCCCCGCGCCGATCACGCCCTCGGCGCGCCGCACGAACCACGTCCGCTGTCGACCGATCACGCATCATCCATCGCGCCCCTCTTTCGACGACGCCTGCGTCACCGGTCGCATCGGTGGCGTCGGAGGGAGAGGGGCGCGCGGCAGCGGGGGTGAGGTCGAATCCCGCTATACTGCGCGCCATGCGATCGCTGCTCGCCGCCGCACCCGAACGCGACGGACTTCCGTCCGCATGGTCGCTGCTGCCCGACGACTGGATCGCACTCGGTCATCGCGCCACCGCGGCGAGTCTGTTCTCGCGCGTTCAACGCATCGCAATGTGGGACGACGCGGGACCAGTCCTCGGTCGCGAAGCACGCGCGCTCCTCGCGCAGACCGACACCACGCTCCCGACGATCGCCGATGTCGCGCTCTCGCACGACGGCGCGCGACGACTCGTCCTCGCCACCAGCGACGGACGGCGCATCGAAGCGGTGCACATGCCGCGTGCGGTGAAGAACCCGCGCGTCACCCTCTGCCTCTCGAGCCAGGTCGGCTGCGCGATGGGCTGCACGTTCTGCGCGACCGCGAGCATGGGGATCGTGCGCAATCTCACCGCAGGCGAGATCGTCGGCGAAGTGCTCACGCTCATGCGCGCGTACGGACCGGCGAACGGGCACGCGCTGAACGTCGTGTTCATGGGCATGGGCGAGCCGCTTCACAACCTCGCGCACGTGCAGCGCGCGGTCGAGGTGCTGTGCCATCCCGAGGGAATCGGGATGTCGCCGAATCGCATCACGGTGTCGACGTCGGGGCTCGTGACGGGCATCGAAAAACTCGCGACCTGGCCCATACGTCCGTTGCTCGCGGTGAGTGTGAATGCCACCACCGATGAGACACGTTCGCGCATCATGCCGGTCAATCGCGCGTGGGATCTCTCGGCACTGAAGAGCGCGCTGACGAAATTTCCGGTGCGCCGCGGCGAACGCGTGCTGCTCGAGTACGTGCTGCTGCGCGGCGAGAACGACACGCTCGACGACGCCGATCGGCTCGCGGCCTTCGCGCGCGGGATCGAGCACACCATCAATCTCGTGCCGCTGAACGAACATGCGCACACCGCCCATCGCGCCCCCGAAGAGGACTGGGTGCGAGCGTTCGCGAATCGGCTGGAACAGCAGGGTTGTCGGGCGATCGTGCGGAAGAATCGAGCGCGCGACGTGTGCGGCGCGTGCGGACAACTGGTGCAGGACGAAGCGCGCTGACCGGCGCTCGCGCGGACGCCTACTTGAGGGCCTTCACCTTGCGCGTCGCATCGGGGCCGCCGCGATGGTCGTCGTCGCCGTTGTCGACGGGAGCGAGCGGAGCGCGCGGCATCACCGCGGGCGCCGTCGGAACCACCGGCTCCGGCGGACGCAGCGTCTCGCGATCGGGCGCAGATTCCTTGGCCTGAAGGGCACGCGCGCGTTCGCCGCCGAGCAGCACGTTCGCGATCACCACCCGCTGGATCTCGGTCGTCCCTTCGTAGATCCGCAGCGCACGTACCTCGCGATAGAGCTGCTCGAGAATGTGACCGCGTACCACGCCGCTGCCGCCGTGGATCTGCATGGCCTTGTCGACGATGCGTTGCGCGCTCTCGGTCGCGAACATCTTCGCCATGCTCGCTTCGAGCGTGACGCGCTCGGCGCCGTGATCGCGCAGCCACGCCGCGCGATAGACCAGCAATCGAGCCGCATCGAGTTCGGTGGCCATCTCCGCGAGGTAGACCTGCGTGGTCTGGAACTCACCGATGGTCTTGCCGAACTGAACGCGGGTGTTCGCGCGAGCAAGTGCTTCGTCGAGCGCGCGACGTGCCATTCCGAGCGATGCGGCGCCGACGGTCGAACGGAATGCATCGAGCGTGGCCATCGCGATGCGAAAACCATCGCCCTCGTTGCCCAGGCGGCGCGCGGCGGGGATGCGCATCGAGCGGAAGCGAATCGTGCCGACCGGGTGTTCCGCGATCAGCGGAATCGCGCCGACGAATTCGAATCCCGGATCGGTGGGACGCACGATGAACGCGCTGATCCCCTTGCTTCCGGCCTCGGCGCTCGTCTTCGCGAACACGATGTAGTGACCGGCCATCCCCGCGTTGGAGATGAACGTCTTCTCGCCGTCGATGACGTACTGCGCGCCATCGCGACGCGCCTTGGTGCTCATCGCGGCGACGTCGCTGCCCGCCTCGCTCTCGGTGATCGCGAACGCGGCCAGCGATGGTCCCGCTCGCACCGGCGCGAGGAACTCCCGCTGCTGCTCTTCGGTACCGCTGCGAACGATCGGATAGCTGCCGAGTCCCTGCATCGCGAACACGAACTCCGCGAGTGGCGAGCCCCACGCGAGCATCTCGCGCACGACGCACACCGCGCGCACGTCGATCTCTCCGCGGCGTGAAATGCCCAGCCCACCGTGGGCCGTCGGCATCACCGCTTCGAGAAGGCGCGCCGATGCGAGCCGCGTCGCGATGCTGCGACAGCGCGCTTCGATCTCGGCGTGAGTCGCGACCTTCCCCGCGTGGGAAGCCTCCTCGGACGCGAACGTACGCATCGCGAGATGGCGCGCCTGTTCGGCGAGTTCGGTATGAGCCGAGTCGAAGAAGAACCCGAGGTCCGCGGTCGAGGGACCGCAGTGCGCACGCACGATGCCGCTCACGTCTTCACCTCGGTCTCGCTGCCGGGCGCACCTTCGAACACGGGTGCCCGCTTCGCCATGTTGGCGTCGAACGCCGTGCGGAAGTCCGGATGCGCCATGCAGATCGCCTGCGCTTGTGCCTCGGCTTCGATCGCGGTCGCGAGCGGCATCTGCGCTTCGCTCTCGAGCATCTGTTTGGTCACCGAGTGGGCGAACGCGGGACCGGCCGCGAGCTTGTGCGCAAAGGCGAGCGCTTCGTCGTGCAGTTTCTCGGCGGGAAACACGCGATTCGCAAGACCGATGCGATACGCCTCGGCGGCGTCGATGATGTCGCCGGTGAAGAGCAGTTCGCTCGCGCGGCCGAGACCGACGATGCGCGGAAGGAGATACGTCGCGCCCATGTCGGCGCCGGACAATCCCACCTGCGGAAAGATGAATCCGATGCGTGCGCCTTCCGCGAAGAAGCGGATGTCGCTCGCGGCGGCCATCACCGCGCCCGCACCGACGGCTACGCCGTGGATCGCGGCAACGACGGGACGGCGCACGCGGCGGATGTTCGCGATGAGCGAGCCGGTGACACGCGTGAACTCGAGCAGACCTTTCATGTCGCGCTTGAACAACTCACCGATGATGTCGCTGACGTCACCGCCCGAGCAGAACGCGCGCCCCTCGCCCTTGAGCACGATGGCGCGCACCGACGCGTCGCGATCGAGCGTGACGAAGAAGTCCGACAGCTCCTGGTAGATCTCGAACGTGAGTGCATTCAGGCGCTGCGGACGGTCGAGCGTGATCACACCGACGCCGCGATCGAGCGCGAAACGGAAACCCTTGGGTTGATACGAAGTCGTCATCGGTCACTCACTCGCTGGGATTCGAAGAAGGATCCGGAAGCACTGCCGTCGCCTCGATCTCGACTCGCGCTCGCGGTTCGACGAGTGCGACGACTTGAACGAGCGCCATCACCGGGAACACCTTGCCGAGACGTGCGCGCCAGACCCGGCCGATCTCGCGCAAGCCCGCTCGATAGGCCTCGATGTCGGTGACGTACACGGTCATCCGCACCAGATGCTCGGGACGCCCGCCCGCGGCGGTGAGCACTGCGACGACGTTGCCGAGCGCGCAATCGAACTGCGCCACGAGATCATCGCTCTCGAACTCGCACTGGGCGTTCCAGCCGATCTGCCCTGCGATCGCGAGCCACTCGCCGCGCGCTGCGATGCCGTTCGCATAGCCCTTCGGCGCCGGCCATCCTTCGGGCTGCACCACGCGATGCGAAGTCATGTCATCACCTGTCCGCCATCGAGCGCGATGGCTTGTCCGTGAATGCCGCGTGCTTCGTGCGGCACGAGGGCGAACACCGCGTGCGCGACCTCTTCGACCGTCATCAAACGTCGTTGCGGCGATTGTGCTTCGAGCGCGGTGCGCGCCTCGGTCTCGGAGCGTTTCGTCGTCGCGACGATGCGGGCAACTGCGTCGCGCGTCATGTCGGTGTCGACGAAGCCGGGGCAGATCGCATTGATCGTCACGGGCGTGCGCGCGAACTCGGCCGCGAGCGAGCGAGTGAGCCCGACGACCGCGTGCTTCGATGCGCAATACGCGGCGGTGTATGCGTAACCGGTGAGCCCCGCATTGCTCGCGACGGTGATCACGCGTCCCCAGCCGCGCTGCACCATCGCGGGGACCAGCGCGCGTGAGAGCACCATGACCGGAGTGACGTTCACCGCGAACGTACGTGCCCACGACTCGTCGGCGATCTTCGCGAGCGGCGCGCTCTCGGCGATGCCCGCGTTGTTCACGAGGACATCGATGGGGCCGAGCGCGCGCTCACCCGCGCGCACGGCTTCGACGAGTGCGGCGCTGTCCGTGATGTCGGCGACCACCGCGTGACCGCCGATTTCGTTGGCGACCGATTCGAGTTCATCGCGAGCGCGTCCGGTGACGATCACTCGCAGTCCCTCGCGAGAGAGACGCCGCGCGATCGCCGCACCGATGCCGCGGCTCGCCCCTGTCACCAAGGCCACTTTGCCCGCGTGCTGCATCGCTGCGGTTAGTACACCAACTCGGGCGAACGTGGCGATACCGCTCTCCCGGCGCGGGATGATCCACGCTACGGTCGCGCACCGTGCCGTTCTCGCTTCGGATCGTACTGGGCGTCGTGCTTGGATGTGTGACTGCGCTGATCCTGGGGCATCGCGCCGAACCGCTCGGCGATCTCGGGATGCTGGTCATCGTGCTGCTGAAAGCGCTGGCCGCGCCGCTCTTGTTCTTCGCGATCCTCGACGCGTTCGCGACGCATGACATCCCACCTCGAAAGGGCGCGCGGCTGCTCGTCATCAGCGCGGTGAACGCCGTGGTCGCCACCCTGATCGGGCTTGCAGTCGCGACGTGGCTCGGCGGCGGGCGAAGCTGGCGCGGGCAGCTCGAAGCATTGCGTGCTGCAGTCGCGACGCAAACGGCGCGCACTGCGCACGTGGCCGCCAACGCGCACGCCAGCGATGCACATCCGACCCTCGATCCGATCGCGAACCTCGGCGCGTTCGTGCCCGCATCCATCGTCGAACCATTCGTGAAGAACGCGATCATCCCGATCGTGCTCATCGCGGTGACGACGGGCTTCGCGTTGCGCGCGGTGCGACGCAAGCAGCCGGCGCTCGCGCCCGGACTCGATCAGATCGCGCAGTTCGTTCGGACCGCGCTGGCCGTGTGCACGCAGATCCTCGAATGGATCGTGCAGCTCGTTCCGATCGCGGTCTTCGCGGTCGTCGCCAGTGTCGTCGCCAAGACCGGGCTGCGCATCTTCGCGCTCCTCGCGCCGTTCCTCGCGACGGTGCTCACCGGGCTCGCACTGCACGCGCTGGTCTACTACTCGATCCTGCTCCGCACGGTGTCGCGCCGATCGCCGCTCGCGTTCTTCCGCGACGCGTTCGACCCGATCATCACCGCGCTCTCGTGCGGCAGCAGTCTCGCCACCCTCCCCGTCACGCTGCGCACGCTCGATCAGAAGCTGAAGGTCTCGCCGGACTCCGCGCGACTCGCGGCGTGCGTGGGAACGAATCTCAACCACGACGGCATCATTCTCTACGAAGCGAGTGCCGCGCTCTTCGTCGCGCAAGCGCTGGGATTCAGCCTCACGCTGCCGCAGAAACTCAGCGTCGCACTCGCGTCGGTGATGGCGGGCGTCGGGATCGCGGGCGTCCCCGAAGCGGGTCTCATCACGCTGCCGCTGGTGCTCGCCGCAGCTGGTCTCTCGGAGGCCACCGTCGCGACGGTCATCCCGCTGCTCCTTCCGCTCGACTGGCTCATCGGCCGATGCCGCGCGGCCACCAATGTCATCAGCGACATGACCGTTGCGACGATCCTCGATCGCGATCGGACCGCGCCGCGATGATGCGCCTCGCTCTCGTGTGCGGACTGTCGTCGGCGCTCGCCACATGCCATCCGCCCGACACGCGCCGTGCCTCGACCGCGAACGACACGGTGATTCACGCGCCGATCGCACCCGCCGACACGCTGCGATTCTCGCCACGAACGAATCGCGCGCGCGAGATCCACTGGCATGCGTTCACCCCCGCCGCACTCGCTGAAGCCGTGCGTCTTCACCGCCCGGTGTTCCTCTCGGTCGCGGCGGTCTGGTGCCACTGGTGTCACGTGCTCGACGAGACGACGTTCAGCGATCCGCGTGTGATCGAGCGCGTGAACCGCAGCACGATTCCGGTGCGAATCGATGCCGACCAGAACCCCGATGTGGAACGGCGATACCTCCTCGGCGGCTGGCCCACGGTTGCGCTGCTCGATGGCGAGGGGCGCATTCTCGATGGCGGTTCGTACATGCCGCCGACCGCGTTCCTCGCGATGCTCGATCGCGTCACGCCGATCTACCTGCGCGAAGGCGAGCATGCGTACGACTTGATGGGAGGAGCGTCCGATCGGGTTCGCGACGAACGCGCGCCCGGGACGCTCGCAGCCGACGACGAAACGGCGCTGGCTACGCGTGTGCTCGCGCAACTCGACGACTCGAACGGCGGCTTCGCCGGGCGGCAGAAGTTCCCGATGGGCGAGGTGATCGCGTTCCTGCTCGATCGGCTCGAACACGGCGATGTCACCATGCGCGCGCCGCTCCGCCGCTGGCTCGATGGGATCGCGCGCGGTCTCTACGACGCCAGCGAGGGCGGCTTCTATCGCTATGCGACACGCGCGGACTGGAGCGCACCGCACTTCGAAAAGATGGCGCGCACGAACGCGCAATTGATCGTCGCGTTCGCGCGGGCGTCCGTTCTGTTCGCGCAACCCGACGACGCGGCCCGTGCACGCGGCGCGTGGCAATGGGCATGGCGCGTTCTTCGCCGCGACGATCTGTTCGGCGCGAGTCAGGATGCGGACGAAGCGTATTCAGCGGCATCGCCCGAGGCGCGACGCTCGATGCAGGCGCCCTACGTCGACCCGACCGCGCTCGCGAGTTGGAATGCAGATCTCGCCGCAGCCGGCCTCGAAGCCGCGCGGGTACTGCACGACGACGAGATGGGCGCTCAGGCCGCGACGATTGCACGCGCGGTGCTCGCACGGTTCGTCCGCGACGACGGCGCAGTGGCGCACGTGGTGCGCGGTGGCGAGCGCGTGATGCTCGGCGACCTCGGCGACATCGGGCCGGTGGTTGCAATGGCGAGTGCGTTGTCCGCGCGCGACGGCGAGGCACCGCTCGCGATCGCGCGTCGCGTGGTCGCATGGGGTCGCGCGCATCTGGCCGCCAGCGATGGCGGCTGGTTCGATCGCATCGAAGGCGACAGCGCCCCAGGGCTCGTGCGTCAGCGATATCGCGATGCAGAACTGAATGCCGAACTCGCGCTCGGGCTCGCCGCACTCGCGGTGGCCACACACGACGCGCCGCTCGCACGCGAAGTAGAAGCCATCGCCGCGGCGTTCGCCGGCGGTGCGCGCCATCCCGACCCTGCTGCCGCGCGCTTCGCCATGGCAAGATCACGCGTCGCGACGATCCGATGAAACGACCGCTTCTCAACATCGATCTCGGTGAGCTTCCCGAGGAGCCGGAGGCGCTCTACGCGGCGGCGCAGATCGCGAACATCGCGTGCGGCGGGCATGCGGGCGATGCGGCGACGATGCGAGAAGCCATCGCGCGCTGCGTGCGCCACGGGACGATCGCGGGTGCGCATCCTTCGTACCCGGATCGCGCGAATTTCGGGCGCGCAGCCATGACCATGACGGAGCCGGCCCTGCGTGCATCGGTCGCGTCGCAGTGCGAAACGCTCGAAGACCTCGCCGCGGATGCGGACGTCACGCTGCGCTTCGTGAAGCCGCACGGCGCGCTCTATCACGCGGCCGATCGAGATGCGGTCATCGCGCACGCGGTCGTCGGCGGCGCGATCGAAGCGCTGGGATACGAGATCGCGATCATCGGCCCGGGCGGCGGCGCATTGGCGCGCGCGTGCGAAGCGGCCGGGGTGGCGCTGCTGGTCGAAGGATTCGCG
>CBIHQZ010000207.1:0-8717 GCA_966212315.1 uncultured Myxococcales bacterium | reverse complement strand
AATCCCGCGACGCGTGCGCAGCTCGGCGCGGCGATGGCGCCGACCGCATTCGAGAGCGCGCCCACCGGCGTCGTGAACACGCAGCCGGATGCGCCGAGCGCGCCGCTGCCGGCCGTGCCAGCGCGCACGATGAATGACTTCTCGACCACACTCGGACAGGCGACGCTCGAGATCGCGCCACGGCGCCCGACGAACTCGCGGACCGCGCTGTGGATCGGTGCAGCGGTCGCTGCGATCGCAATCGTCACCGCCAGCGGGATCTATCTCCGCGTGCGCGGTTCGACACCGAATGCGCCGCAACCCGCGCCGACGACCCAGGTGACGGCCGCGACGACCGCGACGAGCACGCCTGCTCCTGCGCCGGCTTCGGTGCCCATCGCGATGATCGTCGACCCGTCGTCGGCCGCCATCGAACTCGACGGCGCACCCGCCGGCACGGGCTCGCTCGTGCGCGAAGTGAGCGCGGATCGCTCGCATCGCATCGTGGTCCGGGCCGAGGGATTCACGCCGGCGACTTTCGAGTTCACGAACTCCGCACCGCCCGCATCGGTTCATCTACAGGCCATGCCACACGTCGCCGCCCCCTCGACGCAGGCCGGCACGACGCAGACGAGAACACGCACCACGACACGCCGCGCGCACAACACGCCGCCGCCGTCCGCGACGCAGGGCACGAGCGTCAACGTGAACGCCGGCACCGACCGACGCATTCTGCACGTCCGCCACGACTACCCGTGAGCGACGCGCGAGAACGGCGCGCGCAGGACGTGCCGGGCTACAGACCCGCGCGGTAGTTGCACGAGAACGGATTCGTCCCCGCGTTGCACGTCGCGTTCGTCGGACAGCCGACGCACGTCGCGCCTGGATCGCGGCAGTTCCAGAACGCGCAGTAGTTGCCGTACGAAGTCGAACAGCACCCCGTCCCGCAGTCCGAGTTGTAACCGACGCCGCGACACGCGCAGTAGTGGATGCCGTTCGACGCGAGCACACAGGCGTTGCCGTTGAGGCACTGATTGCCGCACACGCCGCAGTCGGTCGCCGTCGTCATGTTCGTCAGGCGCCCTGCGCAGCAACGATGGTTCGCGTCGGTGCCGTACTGGTGGCCATCGGGTTGCCGCGCCGATGGCTGACAGACGCCGCTCGAGCAGCGACGGGGTAGATGGCAGACATCCTGGGCCGCACCGCACACCGAGTTGTCGACGGCGTTGCGCATGCCGCACGTGCCGCTCATGCAGATGCGGACGACGCACGGGTTCGTGGAGGTCGCACACATCGTCCCGTCGGGGCGATTCGCTTGCACGCAGTTCCCGCCCGCGTCGCACATCCCCATGCTCTTGCACGGGTTCGCAGGCGCCATGCACGCAGTCCCCGTCGGCGCCAGCGTCGTGCCCGAGCACACGCCCGCATTGCACGTCCCGCTTTGTTGGCACGGAGATGTCGCGCTCGCGCACGTGGTGCCGTCGGCCACCGCGGCGGGCGCACGACACACTCCGCCCATGCATACGGGGGCGCGATGACAATTGTCCGGCTGGAGACCGCACACCGTGCCGTCCGCAGCAGGCACGCACACGCCCGCGCGGCAGGTGCTCGTTGCCTGACACGGATCCGATGCGTCGACGTTGCAAGGCGTCCCGTCACCCACGGGCGCCGGCGCTTCACACACCCCGTCGTGGCACACGCTCGCGGCGTGGCACTCGTCCGACGCACCACCGCACTCGGTCCCGTTCGCGAGGAACTGCTCGCCTTCGCAACATTCCTCGTCGGGGTCGAGACAGGTCTGGCAGCGGTTGTTCACACAGTGCAGGGAACCGGTGCACTCCGTGCCGGTCGCGCAACAGGTTTCATGGAAGCCACCGCAATCGGCACTCACGTCCGGGAGCGATGTGCGATCAGCGTTCACGCATTGCGCGCCCGTCGTGCAGGTCTGTCCTGCGGGACACGAGATCCCGGCACATTCCCGCGAGAGGAACATGTCGAGCAGCGACACGTGCGTGTACGACAGCGGCACGCGTGCCGACTGAGAGGTGACGCCGCCGTTCACGAGCGTGCCGCCCACGGTAATCGTGATGCTGCGGCTGTCGTCCACTTCGCGAGGAACGATCGCGACCGTCGCGGGAAGCGTTGTGGTGCCGCCGGTGAGATCGAAGGGCTCGTCGACGAACGGTGCTGGCGCGCGATCACGCAGCGCGGAGATCTGGATGCGAACGAGTTCGGTGCCGACGGTGAGGTTCGTTCGCACTCGCACGATGAGGGCCGTCGGCGGCGGAGGCGCGCACGCGCCGAGCGCGAACAGAACGACCGAGAGCGCGAGTGAAGCGAACCGCATTGGCCGGGAGACTAGATGAAGACTCCGCGTGCGAACATCGGCGGGGCATTTCCGCGATCTGCGATGCGCCTGACCGCTACAGCGGACGGAACAGGTCCTCGATGCGATCGACGTGCCTTTTCACCTCGGGGGCCGACATGAAGACCCCGAGCGCACGCGAAAGCTCGGGCATGGCTTTGCGCACGTCCGCCGCTGTCAATCGCGCGACGTTCACGCCCGACCGCTCGAGCGCGCGAACGATGCTCGCCTTCGCGAACACGCCCGAGAGCCCGGAAGCTTCGACGAGACGTTCCAACAGACTCGTTTCCGAAGACTCCGTGATCATCGGGCCGCTCTCGTTCCCACGCCCCGAGAAATGATGTCGCGATTCCATGCGCCGAAGAACACGGCGAGCCAGTTCGCTGCAGCCGCGCGGTGCTCGCTCGGAAGTGCCTGCACGATCATCGCGGCCGCGTACACGTCCCAGGCGATGATCCCGCGTGCGAGCTGCGCGACGCTCATTCCGCCTGCGAAGAGGCCAGGGATCACCGTGTCGAGGAAGAACTCGCGCGTGACGGGCGGCGCGTCGTCGGCGGCTTCGCAGATCACGGTGATGTAGCCATCGATCATCTGCTCGATGTCGCGCCGCGAGACCTCCATCGACTCCGCCGGCACGTCGTCGTTGAAACGCGTGAGCGCGGCGCAGTAGTCGACCAACTCGTCGCGACGCGCGCGAATCTCGGCGCTGATCAGCGGCTTCCAGGGCTCCATCCGAACAGCATTAGCGGAGGCACCTGGGGGGTAGCAAGTCCCTATTGTGCCGCCGTGCTGCAGAGATCGGACCCGGTGTAGGTGCGAGAGAGAGTGCCGATGCACCGAGACACTTCGAACACTTCCGACTTCCGGTCATTCCTTGGCGTCGCCCGGCGGCACCAGCTGCCGCAGTTGCCAAGCGTGGAAGTGCAGCTTCTCTTCCGCGGTGCTGAGCGCATCGCGCGCGTGGGCAACCGTGAGCGACGTCGTGATGACGAACGCAACGTTCGCGACGACGAGAAAGATCTCGGTGGCCGGCTTCGAGAAGGCGAGCACGCGCGGAATGATGACCAGGCCGTCGGCCGTGAGCGCATACGAGCGCGGGATCACGTTCAGCCACTCGAGCACGGGCGGGATCATCAGCGTGATCACGGCGAGTGCGATGGTCTGCGTGCGTCGCAACTTTCCTGCGCCGAGAATGAACGCGACCGCGTTGATCGCGACCATCCCCGCGACGAGCACGAACGGCCCGAACGCCAGGGAGAACAGGCCGATGGCGGTGAACGACGCGAGCATCAGCGAATACGGTACGCGCGCGTCGGACGTCGGTTTGCGCATCAATCGGAAGCTCAGCACCGCGGTGACCAGCCCCCCGAACAACACTGCGAGCGCGAGCGGCAGGTTCTTGATGCCCATCCAGAGGGCGAGCGGCACGTAGAGCAACCAGCTCGCATAGGCCACGCCGCCGAGCCGTCCACCCTCGCGCTGCAACGCGCGTCGATCGGCCTCGAGGGTGGCGCGGGCTTCGTCTGGAATCTGCGCCGGGGTGTGCGAGAGCAACGCCACGAGCGTTCGCATCGCTTCGACGTTGTGCGGGTCCATCACGATCGCGCGGCCGACTTCGCGCATCGCCTCGGCGTGATCGGCGACCGAGTTCGCGCCGCCGCCCGCGGCTCGCTTCGCCGCTTCGCCCGCCGCGCGCGCGTGCTCGGTCGACAACTCGCGACGTCGCTCGAGATCGCGATCGCCGTCGAGATACCGCTCGATCGCGCGCGCCATCTCACCGACCGTGGCGAATCGCTCTTCGCGCTTCGTCGCGGTGGCTTTCACGCACAGCGCTTCGAGTTCGGGCGGCACCTCGCGGCCGGGCGCTCGCACCGTGGCACGCGCGTCCGCGCCTTCGAGCGTGGCGCGCAACAACAGGCCGACCGATTCGCGTTCGTGCAAGCGCTCGAGGGTGAGTAGTTCGAACAGGATCGCGCCGAGCGCATAGACATCGGTGCGCGCGTCGAGTTCGTCGAGCCGCCCCATCGCCTGCTCGGGCGACATGTACCCGGGCGTGCCGAGAATCGCGCCGTCGACGGTGAAGCCGCTCCCGGAGGTGCCGCTGATCCGCGCGCGCATGGTCTCTTCGTCGTCGATCGTTTCCGGGCGAACCTCGCGCTCGGCTTCGCCGATCACGCGCGCGAGCCCCCAGTCGAGCACGTAGACCTCGCCGAAATCCCCGAGCATCACGTTGCTCGGTTTCAAATCGCGATGAAGCACCCCGCGCGTGTGCGCGAAGTGGATCGCCATGCAGACGTTCGAGAACGCAGTGAGCAGGCGCCGGCGGGTGAACAGCTTCGACGCGCTCTCGTCGAGTTCGCGCAGCGACGACACGACGTCGGCGAGGGTGTGCCCGCGTACTCGCTTCATCGTGAAGAACAGCGATCCATCGGCGCGAACTCCGAGGTCGTACACCGGGACGATCGCCGGATGTTCGAGCTGGCCCTGTACGCGCGCCTCGTGGATGAAACGCATGCGGACTTCGTCGGGCATGTCGACGCCGCCGCGAGCGACTTTCATCGCGACCGAGCGCTCGATGCGCGCGTCGCGGCACAGATGTACTTCGCCCATCCCGCCTTCGCCGAGAAGCGACTGAATCGCGTAGCGCTCGGCGTTGGGATCGAGCGGTTGCGTGTCCTGCACCGTGCGCGGCGCGCTCGATCCGCCCTTCGCATGCTGGACACGGGTGAGCGCGGTGGAGCCCGCAGCCCCGATCGTCTCGGCTTCGTGATCGACGGGTGGCATGGGGCGAGATGGTATCTCGGCGCGCGGCGGGACGTACGTGTGCTCGACGCGCTTTGAATCGTCCGAGTCGACGGACGGCTAGAACGCGTAATTGAAAATGAGCCAGAGGTTGTTTCCGCTCACGATGTCGCGGGCCGCGAACTCGAACTGTGCGCGCGCGCGAAGCGTGAACGGATCGAACAACGTGAAACTTGCTTCGGGGCCCACTCCGAGGAGCCGATAGCGCGCGTTTTCGACGACCGCCGCTCCGCCGCGTTGTGCCGTGAACTGCCAGGCGACGAAGCCGGAGATCCCCAGGTCGAGACGGCGATGGCCTACGCGAAACATGCGACCGATGCCCCAGTCGACGACGATGTCGGCACCCGGCTGGATGTCGGTGACGCGCTGTTGCAGGTTGTGTTCGATGCGCGCGACGGCGGAGAGCGCCCACGCGGCGCGATCACCGTTCGGGTAGTAGACGCCGCCCAGCGAGTAGACGAGCGCCCAGAAGCCCGTGCCGCGATTGCCGGATGCGCCAGGTGAACATCGTGATGTTCGCGAAGCGACGTTCGTCGATCGATTGCTGCGGCGCGCTGTTCGCATCGGCAACCTGCAGGTTGCTGAACAGCCGACTGAAGTTCGTGATCGAGAATCCAGGATCCGGCGTGCTCGCACCGCGGAGTCCCGACTGACCGGGAGGATAGTGGCCCGTCACGGGTGTCTGAGCATGCGCGTGCGTGCCGAGAACGCCGTACGCGATCACGAGCATCCATGGACCAAGGCGCCGCGCCCGCATGACGACGTGGTTCCCCGCAAACGACATGCCGGGGTGTTTCGTGTGGACCATTCCAAGTGATTCGAATCCCGTCGACCAACGCTCGTTGTTGCCCTGGGTTCGTCGCAGAGTCTAACTGCCTCCCATGGAAATCAAGCCGCAGGCAGTCGCGATTCCCAAGTCGACTGATCATCTCGAGAAGGGCAAATACGGGCCGATCTTCCCCAAGACTCCTGCGTGTTTCGGATTCACCATCGTCGCGAACGTCAAACCCGGGCATGCCGACGCGATGCGAGGCTATGGCGAGCGCATCGTGAAAGCGCTCGAGGGCGCGCCGAACGTGCTCGCGCCGCTCAAACTGCACTACCTGCGCTGGGTGCTCTTCGACAACGACACTCGCTTCATGTACCAGGGCATCTTCGACACGGACTTCGACAAGTACACCGAAGACGCCGTCACACTATTTCGCAGTATCGGCATCGATACGGCGTTTGAAAATCTCGTTGATTTTCCGATGGACTGGAAGACGAATACACCGGCATTCGTCAAGTTCATCCGCGACCATCAGTGCCCGAGCTTTCTGGAATACGGTGAGTATCCGTACGTCACGAGCGACGAGATCAAGAAGGCGCTGAAGATCAAAGCCGCGTTCGCCGAGATGCTCGAGAACATGCAGTAGGCGCGCGATGAACGAACCGATCACCGCACGCACGTACAACCAGGACCACAAGACCCGGAGGTATTCGAAGGGCCATCGGCGCGTGAGCGTCTACGTGGCGTGGAGCTATCCAGGCGAGGCCAATCGAGACACGACCACGCTCGACAATCGCTTCTCGACGATGACCGAAGTGCGACGCGTGTTGTGGCCGACGTACGAGACGCCGCAGTGGTCCGATCCGATGCGGTTCCAGCAGGGGATCGCCGGCTCGCTCGAGCTGTTCTTCTGGGCGTGGGTGAAGTTCCAGCGACTCGTCGAAGAAGTCACCGGATACGCCGTGCCGATGTTCCAACGCGTCGACCAGGCGGGATTCAGACTGCCGCTCGACGAGCGGGTACTCGCCGACACCGACACGCTCTTTCTCTTCGGCCTCGATCACATGGTCACCGAGCAGTTGCCGGCGCCCGAAGAGATCGAGGCGGTTCGTCAGTTCCTCGCGCGTGAAGGGACCCGTCTCGTGATCGGGCCGCACCACGAGGTCGGTCAGTCGGCGGACATGAACGTGCGCGAGATGGAATACCTGCATCACGGCGACGCGCTCGTGCCGCGGCAGCAACGCTTCGGCGGATACACGCGCGCGCTGATGAATGCGCTCGGCATGCCGGTGGAGAATCGATGGGGACTTCGTCCCGCGGTGATCACCGATCCTGCTGCGAAGGCTTCCACCGGCGCGAGCACGCGCATCGCGCCACTCACCGTCTCGAGTGACCTCGACAAGCGCGGGTGGCTCACGGGCGTTCGCAATTTCAACTTCCACATGCACCTGCCGCACTACGCGGTCACGAGCGACCAGGCGCGCGCGGTGCATGTCCTCGCGCGCCAGCCGATCGACTTGTCGCGACCGCATCCGTTCACCAACGCGGGGAACGAGGAGTTCAACACGCTGCTGTGGATGCCGCCCGACGCCACAAGGGCCGCGGACGTGCTGGTGGTGGACTCGACCGTGTTCAGCACGTTGTTCGGCAGCGACGAGAGCTTGGAGCGGTTCTGGAAGAACATCGCGATGGCGGGCTGACATGCTCGAACTCGACGACATCCAGCGGGGCGTGCTGCGCCCGCGCCCTTCGCCGTATGCGGCGACGTACATCCTGCTTCGCATCGATGATCGACGTGACGGCCGCGAACTGATGCGGCGTCTTGTCGACGTCGTTCACTCGGCGGCGGATCCCGAGAGCGACGAGGCGCATACCTGGGTCAGCGTGTCGCTCACGTACGCGGGGCTGAAAGCGCTCGGTGTCCCGCAGGACTCGCTCGACAGCTTTGCGTGGGAGTTCAGGCAAGGGATGGCCGCACGCGCGAAGGCACTCGGCGACGTCGGCGAGTCGAGTCCCGAACACTGGGAATCGCCGCTCGGAACGAGCGACGTCCACGTCGTGCTGACGGCGGTTTCGCCGAACAGCGAGCAGCTCGCGACCGCACTCGCACGCGCGCAGACGTCGTTCCGTGAACTGCCTGGCATGAAGGCCGTCTGGCGTCAGGACTGCCACTCGCTCTCGACCGGCAAGGAGCCGTTCGGATTCAGGGACGCGATCGGCTTTCCGGCGATCGAAGGATCCGGTGTGCCCGGCAGCAACCCGCACGAGGCGCCATTCAAGGCCGGTGAGTTCGTGATCGGATACGACGACGAGACCGGCGGCTACCCCGAGATTCCGCGGCCCGAAGTGCTCGGTCGCAACGGGACGTACGTCGCGTTCCGCAAGCTTCATCAGCGCGTCGCCGCGTTTCGGCAGTACCTCAAAGACCATGCAGGCACAACCGACGACGAAGAGTTGCTCGCGGCGAAGATGATGGGTCGATGGCGCAGCGGAGCGCCGCTGGCTTCGTGTCCACTCCACGACGACCCGGTGCTCGGTGCGGATCCGCTGCGCAACAACGACTTCGCATACGGTGACGACGCGACCGGTTACAAGACCCCGCCCGGTTCGCACATCCGCCGCACCAATCCGCGCGACGCATCGGTCGCCGGCGTTGCGAGACTGCACCAGATGATTCGACGCGGCGCAGCGTACGGGCCCGAGCTTCCCGAGGGCGTGTTCGAAGACGACGGCATCGACCGCGGACTGATGTTCGCATTCGTCGGTGCGCATCTGGGCCGACAGTTCGAGTTCGTCCAATCC
>CBIHQZ010000206.1:0-8764 GCA_966212315.1 uncultured Myxococcales bacterium | reverse complement strand
TTCGCAGCGCCGAGTGGTTGCAATGCATTCACCGCGCGAATGACAGGGCGCGGGTCGTAGTCGTCGCCGCGCAGTCCCGGGAGCGCTGCGAGGAGGGCGAAGAGTTCACGCAACCGCGCTTCGCTGACACTCGCGGGCGCAAGCGGACGGCCCTCGCCGCCACGCGTGATGAAGACCGTTCCGCGCGCCGTGAATGCGACCGAGCCGAGCGATGCGACGTCGCCATGGTGCGCGGCGCCGTAGCTCCAGACCTCGGTCACGATGTGCGGCGGCGTGAGTTGCGGATCGAGGCGGTCGAGGGTGTCGTCGGGCGGGCCGAGGATCGCGCGAACGTCGGCGTGCGACATGCCGCTGTGAACGCGGGCGATGCGACGCACGAACGCAGTGCGGTCGATCGGTGCGCTCACGGCCGGCGGTGTCGACTGAGCGCGCACGATGGGTGCGCACGCCAACGACGAGAGCGCGAAAACGATCGATCGGGCGATGCGCGCATCCATCATCCGAGTGTGTGGCAACGGCGGCGCGAAGTGTGACCGGCGATCAGCCGAATGCTTCTCGCATCCGTCGCGCGAGCGCCTCGCCGGTGAGCACCGCCATCGGTTCTTCCACGCCGCGGATCTTCGCCCAGGCAGCGACCGTCCCGTGCGCACGCATGCCGGCGAACCGGTCTTGCAGCGCCTCGCCGCAGCGTGGATTGCGGAACCAGTCTTCGTCGTAGCGATCGCGCAACGTCTCGCGCAATTGCGGCTCCAGCACGTTCGCGAGCGTGCGCGCCGCGGGTGATTCGAGACTCCAGTGCGTCGCTTCGTGGGCGGCCCACGCGGGAGCCGGCGGGGATCCCACTGCGCGCACGATGTGCTCACGAAATCGTGGGGCGAGATCATTCGCGCGCACGAGGACATCGAGCGCGAACAATGCCCGCGCTGCCTCGAGCCGTGCGGTCCAGAGTTCGTCGTACACGGACTCGATCGCGAGGCTCGCGCTCACGCCGCGATCGACGCCCGCTTCGCGTTCGAGAAACGCCGGTTCGAGAAAGAGACGGCGGCCGAGCACGAAAGCCATCGGGCCGTGCACACGATCGACCCCGGCGCGTTCGCACATCCGCGGTTCGCGGGCCGTGCACGAGAGCGCGGCTTGCGCGGTCGCGGCGATGAGCGACACCACACCGTGCACCGTTCGCGCGGGGGTTCCGATCACGCTCGCGCGCGCGCCGGGTTCGTCGATCCATGCGATCACACCGGCACCGTTCGCGACCGGCGCATTCGTCATGTCGCGCACGGTCTGCACCGCGCCTTCGAGCCCGCAGCGAATCAACCAACGCGATGCGATCCCGACCCGGTCTCCCAGCGGCACCGACTCGCTCGATCGCACCGAGGCACGAACGCGCAGCCGATCGCTCCACGACAGTTCGCCGCCGCGCGAGAGTCCGAGCTTCGAGCGCAACCACGCATCCGCTTCGCGAAACACGTCGTCGGTCGCATCGAGTACCGCCTGCGCTGCGCGCGCGATCATCGACGGCTCGCCCCACCCGAGGGCCGCGAAGAGCGCACTTGCATCACCGAGCTTCAATCGCTCGGTGGCAGTGTCGCGATACGCATCCACCACTTTGCGGGCTGCGTCGAGATGCTCGAGCGCCTTCTCGTCGGCGGCGTGCATCACCGAGGCGCGTCGGTGTTCGTTGGGCTCGAGCGCCATCGCCATCGAGAGCGAACGCACATCGATCGGTGACTCACCGCGCAGCGCGATCGGCTCGTCGCGCCATGTGGCCGCATACGACTCGTCGGCGGCATCCAGCGACGCGCGGGTGACGGCTTCAGCCAGCCACGTCGCAAGGACCGGATCGGTCGTGCGCAGCGACGGGTACGCGGCCACCAGCGGCGACGGATCCACGCGAGCAACGAGCGGCGGCGCGGTGCCATCGAGTCGGGCGCGTTCGCGCCGCATCGCCCAAACACGAACACGCGTGGCCAGGTCTTCGAGTGCTTCGGACGAAAGTGGCATGGGGGACGGTATTAGCTTTCTAACATTTCGCGCGCGCCTCACTCCCGAACGCGCGCGACGAGATTGCAGCCACGACGCCCCGTATGTTCCGGCGCGCCTCATGAGAACGATCACCCGTCCGGTCCGCGCTCCGAAATGACAGAAAGCTAATACCGTCCCCCGTCGAGCACCCGCAGCTTGCGCGAGGGCTTCGGCGCCTTCGCGATCGCGTCGAACGCACGCTTGTAATCCGCGAAGCGCCCGCCGGCGTGCACCGCGTCGTAGACCGCACGCCCTTCGGCCGCGCCGCCCTGCGCGAGAACGTATTCCACCCATGCCCAGCGGGCGCTGGTGGGACGCACGTCGGCGCGCCCGCGCAGGCCGCGGCGCAATCGCTCGAGTCGCTTCTCCACGACGTCGATGCCCGCGAACCCATGCTCGTCGAGCGGCGTGTTCCGCTTCGACACGAACGGCGCGATGCCGAGCGCGATCGGATTCACTTTGCTCAACTCGGTGACGAACGCGATGCACTCGTCGATGTCGTCGTCGGTCTCGGTCGGCAGGCCGATCATGAGGTACAGCTTGAGGGCCTTCATGCCGTGCAGGCGCGCGAGTTCCGCGGCGCGTTGCAGGTGCTTCACCTTGGCGTGGCGTTCGAGCATGCCGCGGAGTCTCTCGCTCGGCCCGTCCATCGCAGTGGTGAGGGTGCGGTACCCCGCGCGTTTGAGCGCGCCGACGAAAGGGTCGGTGAGTCGATCGGGGCGCAGCGACGAGAGACCCACGCCGATGCCGCGATCGCTGAGCGTGTTCACGATGTCGACGATGCGCGGGTGATCACTCACCGCCGCGCCGACGAGGCCGACCTTGCGCGCGCCCTCGGGAATCAGCCCGAGAATGCGCTCCTGCGCGACGAGCCGCATGCCGCCGTTGGTGCTCCGCCGCATCACGCAGTACTGGCAGCCGCGCGAGCAACCACGCTCGGTTTCGATCAGGAACATGTCCGACAGTTCGGTCTCGGGGGTCATGATCTGCCCGAACGCCGGAAGTCGATCGCACGCAGCGATCTTCGCGAGTTCTTCCCCGTGCAGCGCGGGAACCCACACGCTCTCGACATCTGCCAGCGCGCGCAATCGACCGGCGTGGTCGCCGTGGGCCGCGAGGACATCGATCACGCGATGGATCACGTCTTCAGCCTCGCCCATCACCACGGCATCGACGAACGGCGCGAGCGGCGTGGGGTTCGAGAACGTGAGCGGCCCGCCGGCGAGTACGAACGGATGGCGCGACGGATCGCGCTCTTCGCGCAGTGCGGGAATGCCCGAGAGTTCGAGCGTCGTGATCATCCCGCCGAGTTCGTTCTCGTACGCCACCGAGAGCGCCACGATCGGGTAATCGCCGACCTCGCGCATCGACTCGTACGTGAGCAATGGCTCGCGCGTGCGGCGCAGTTCGTCGACGTCGTCCGGGAGGAACGCGCGTTCGGCAACCGTGTCGGCTCGTCCGTTCAGCTCGCGGTAGATCGTCTGATAGCCGAGCGAACTCATGCCGACCGAGTAGGGCGAGGGGTACGCAAGGGCGACGCGAACGGGCGCGTCTTTGAAGATCGTGCCGCGCTCGAGACCGAGTCGCCGAGTGATGATGTCGCGTTGGCTTACGTGCGCTGCGTGCTGCTTCAAGCGCGCGGAGTATGGTGAGCGACCGTCTCGATGTCACTCCTTGCGCGCGGGCGACAGCTCGGCCGGAGAGTTGCGATGCTCGGCCGGCACTGATACGAGCGGGCCATGATGGCTGCGAAGCGAAGCGGTTGGTTCGTCGCGATGATCACGTTCGGCAGCGTGCTCGCGAGCGGGTGCGGCGGTGGCGGACGCTACGGGTATACCCGGACGTATTCGTATTACGGCGACGAAGAACGCTTCGCGCGCCGCGCGAACAACGACGCGGTCTACGACGAAGTGCGGCGCCTTCCCGACCGGTTCAACAATCAGCTCCTCAGCTGGTTCGGCGTGGTGACCGAAGTGACGCCCGGACCGAACGGCACGGCGAGCGTGGGGTTGAATCTCCGCACGCATCAGGAACGTCATCTCTGCGAAGACGAGACCGAGGGGTCGTGCCGCGTGACGGTGAGCGAGACCGACGGCGGTGCCTTCAGCGCGCGGCTCGAGCACGTCGCGCCCGAAGAACAGAACGGCGAGAATCGCATCCAGATCGGCTCGCTCGTGCATGTGTACGGTCGATTGGTGCCGGGCGAATACGATGCGAACGGTGGCCCGGTGCTGCGCGCCGAGTTCTTCCGTCACTGGCCGCGCGGACAGTACGTGACCACCGCGGCGCGTGGGGCCTGGCGCCGGTAGGCGGATTGACTCCTACGTTCGCGTTCGCGCGTCATCGCGCAACCGGCTTCGGTCAATAGGCCCTCGTCGCCGCGATCCACCGTTCCAGGAACGTCGCCATCGTCGGCCGCTGCCGCGGATCGAGCTTGCCCGACTCCGCGAGGAGATGGAGCAACTCGGGCCGCTGCGCATCGTCGGGAAGCTCTTCGAGCGGGAGCAGCATGGTGCCGTGACGAACGATCACGGTGGTGAGTTCGTCGCCTTCCTCGATGAACGGGTTCGACCCGGTAAGCGCTTCGAACACCACGACGGCGAGGGCGTAGACATCGATCGCCGGCGTGACCAGGTCGAGACCGCGCGCGATCTCGGGAGCCAGGTAGCCAGGCGTGCCGATGATTCCGTTGTCTTCGCCGAGCGCGTTGCCGCCCGTCGCGGCGTCGGTCGCGATACCGAGATCGATCACCACCGAGCGCACGAACTTCGACGCGCGAAACTCGTCGCGCGTGACCGAGCCCGTGCCGTTGCGATCGAATTGCACCAGGATGTTTCCGGGCTTGATGTCGCGATGCACGATCCCGCGCGCGTGCAGATGCGCAAGTCCGGCGGCGGCGTCGCGTACGATGGGGGCGAGCCGGTCGAGCGAGAGCGGACCGTTCACGCGCAACACGGTTTCCATCGAAGCGCCCGGAATATGTTCGAGCGCGATGTACGCGCCTTCGTCGACGAAGCCCGCGTCGACGATCGACACCACGTTCGGATGAACGATCGCCGCGAGACGGCGCATCTCGCCTTCGAACAGATCGCGCGCCGCTTCCGCGGACCGTCCGCTGAATCGCTCCCACGGAAGCAGCTTCACCACCACGCGTTTGCCCGGCGCAGGCCCTTCGGCGAGGTAGGTGTTGGTCATGCCGCCTTCGTCCGCACTCGCGAGCGACCCGAGCACGCGCAGACGCGCGATGTACCGCACGTCGCCTTCGCTCTCGCGCGAAACCGACGATGCGAGCGAGCGCACCGTCACCAGCAGTTTCGCCAGCGCCGCGCGCACCGGCGTACCGGCGATCGGACCGCAAGCGAGAGCGATCGCTTCGCACAGCCCGTTCAACTCGTTGACGTAGCTCTCGGCGACTTCTGCGCGTCGCGTTGCATCGACGAACTTGAGCGACACGCTCGTGAGCGATCGATTGAGTCGATTGGCGCGTTCGACGAGCGCTTCCGATGCGGAGCCCGATTCCGGCGCGGCATCGTCGAGTGTCAGTGCGTAGTGCGCGTCGTCGCGCGCCCGCCGGATCTCGTCGCCGATGCGTGCGAGTTCGGCGATGTCGAGCCGTGGCAGACCCGACCAATGTGGCTCGGGACGGCGTCCGGCGAGCGATGAGATCTCGTGACCGAGTGCAGTCAGCAATGTCCCCATCCGGCAGCGGTCGCCGGCCATCCGCGCCAGCGCGTGAATGTCCTGATCGGTGCCGCGTGCGGGTGACGACAGATGTTCGACGAGACCGATGAGCCGATCGACGCGCTCGGGATCGACATGATCGATCACGCGCCGCGTGCGCCCGTGCAACGGCAGCGTGCCCACGCGAATCGCGATCCACGTGAGCACCGTGATGGGCGCTTGCACGTCGAGTGAAGGCACCAGCACTTCGGCGAGGTCGGTGATCGCGACCGCCGCGTACCGTTGCAACGGTGCGATCTGGAGCGCGGGGTCGTCGGCGATGCGTGGAAGCGTGTCGAGGACCTGATCGCGCACCACGCGTTCGCTGTTGGCGCCGACCGTTCCGTGCGGCTCGACCCGCGGAAGGATCGACGCGGTTCGCAAGAGCCAGCGACGCCACGCGGTCGCAGTCGGCGTCGGGCGGCGAAGCGCGGTCCAGACCGTCTTGAGTAATTTCTTCCGGAGCGTTTCGGCGTACGCGGCGGCGGTATCGCGCGACGGCCCGTGCGCGAGATGCCCCGCTACGATCAGCATGGAACCGTCGACCACCGACTCGATCACCTCGTCGAGCACCACGCTCGCGCGCGCGACGACACGCGGTTGATCGAGCGAGAGCGCTTTCAACGCATTCGCGACCGCCTGATCGACACTGGACCCGAGCGCTTCGACCAGCGCGGGGACCTCGGATGACTCGGGATCTTCCGCGACCTTCAGTGCCAGTTCGCTCACTGCATTGGCAGGGCCCGCGTCCTCTTGATCGTCGCAGAGACGCGCCGCGAGGAAGATCGCGCGCTCCGCCTGTTCGGCATCCGCCGGCGAACCCGCCCGATGCTTCTCGGCGTGTTCGCGCAACGTGCACGCGAGATCGACCGCGGTCGCGGCGTGAGAGGGATGCCGCTGCGAGATCTCACGCAGCGACGTCATCAGCACCCCCCACGTTTCGGCGCCGCCTTTCGCAATGCAGCGACGCGCGATCTCGGCCCACCCTTCGCTGTCGGTCATTCGCTCCGGGAGCGCCAGAGCCACCGATGCGTGCAGCCATCCGTCGGTGCTGCCGCTGCCGAGTGCATCGCGCCTGGCGCGCAGTTCCGCGGGCGCGTCACGTCCCACCGCACCGAGTGCCACGTGCGCGCGTCGCCGCACCGTCGCCGGACCGTTGGGATCGAGCGCGCGAGCGAGTTCGTGATCGAGCCCCGGCACCGCGCCGACGAGCGCACCGAACGCCCGCGCGCCGCGGGTCCACACCGAGGTCCGCCCGTGCCGCAACGCACGCGCGAGATGACCCACGATGTCGGTCGCTACGTTCGCTTCGAGCCCCTTCGCGATCTCGGGATGCGCGGCGAGCGCGGCCAGCATGCGCGCACTTCGCACCGCGGCCCGGCCCGTGTCGCCGAGCCCGAGGCGCACCGTGTTCGACCACGCGGGACGGAACGCGAGGAGCGCGAGCTCGCGCGGGTAGCCGTAACGGAGTTCGCCGGCGAGGAGATAGAAATCGAGCAACGCTTCGGCGAACGGCGCGAATACCGGTGCAAGCGGATCGATCTGCGCGAGCGCCAGAAACAGCGGCGCGGATTCGGCGATCGGGAGCTTGTCGATCGTGCGGCGCAACACGTTCGAGACCACTGCGCGTTCGGACTCGCGAGTCGGCGGAAGGCCGCCCATCGCTTCGCTCCGCAAGATCGCGCGCACGCCGCCGAGCACGGCCGACGGAATCCCGTCGCGAGCGCGAATCCATGCACGCAACGCGCGCGTGAGCGGACGACGGTCGTACACGTCGAAGTCCTCGACCAGATCGGGCGCACGCGCGATGCCGTCGAGTTCGTCGAGCAGTTCCACCGCGGCCTCGAGCACCGTCGCGAGGGCCATGCCGGTGGGAATCGTGACCCCGGCCCAGTCGATCCAGCGCGTGAGCGCAGCTTCCCGTGCGGCCACGTCGGCAGCGGACGCGAGCCCGATCCAGAGCGAGACCGCGCGATCGTCGTCGAGTTCGTCGGTCCAGCGCAGCAGCACCTGCGTCGGCGTGATGCCGAGCCCACCCTGGCGCGCGGCGCCGCCCGGTTCGAGCGCGGCGCGATCACCGTCTTGAATGCTCCATCGCGACGTACGCGTCCCGCTCGTGGAGGTTTGCGCAGCTTCGGGAACGACCACCAGGCGAGGCGACATGCCCGCGCAGTATGCCATCCGCGCGCGGGAAGATGCGCGTTCGTGCGCGCGTAGATCTCGACGCCGGCCCGAGGTGATTTTGCCCGCAAACCACGCGAAACACCGGGATGGACGCGTATCCGCGCGTTGACGGACATCGGCTCTTCGGGAAGGATCCGCGCCGTGGCAGGACACCGGAAAAGAGATCGTGGTCGCATCAACGCCCCCATCACGCGACCCACGTCGTGGTGGCTCGGCACGCTCCGCAAGCGGGCGGCGACCATGTACGAAGACGACCTCGATCTTTCGAAACCCATCGAGTTCGAGAGCGAAGAAGAACGGCGCGCGTGCGTTGCATTCTTCAATGCGGCTTTCCGCGCGGAAGAATCGGGCAACACGCAGGCACACAACCTCGCGCGCGACGTGCGCGCCTGGGATCCCGAGCTGGCCGAGTGCCTCGAGCTGTACGGCAACGAAGAGCGCTGGCACGGCGAACTGGTCGAGAAGTTTTTGAAGCACATCGGCGGCGACGTTCGACCGATGGGCCGCGTGACCGGCACCTTCTACCGCGCGTACGCGAACGCGACGGAGATGAAGACGATCATGCTCACGAACCTGATGTTCGAGACGATCGGCTCGACCACCTACCGCCTCGCGCTCGGCCGCATCAAGCAGCCGCAGGTGCGCAAGATGCTCAGCATCCTCACGCGCGACGAGTCGTTCCACGTGCCGCTCAACGTGCACTTCATCCGCGAAGTGCTCCGTCACGAGAAGCCGTCGACCTTCGGCCGCGCGAAGCTCCGCGCGATCTACTACGCGGTCTTCGGCGCGCTCATTGCCAGTTCCGCGGCCAGCCGCGAAGTGGCGCAGCGGTTCGATC